>JBFIDI010000705.1:0-1645 GCA_041581405.1 Burkholderiaceae bacterium | reverse complement strand
CATCTTGCCCGACAGCAGCAAGGTGTCGCCGGCCTTCCAGGTCGCGATTTCGTCCTTGGTCAGGGTGTTCAGGTCGACCTTGCGGCTTTGCTTGTAGTCCGGCGCCCATTCCACCTTCGGCCACAGGTCGAGCGACGGCGGGTCGAGGTAGACCGGGCCCGAGCCGTCCATGACGAAATGCGCGTGGCGCGTGGCGGCGCAGTTCGGGATCATCGCCACCGGCTTGCCGGCGGCGTGGGTCGGGAACATGTTGATCTTGACGTCGAGCACGGTGGTCAGCCCGCCCAGGCCCTGGGCGCCGATGCCCAGCGCGTTGACCTTCTCGTAGAGCTCGATCCGCAGCTCCTCGGTCTTGTTCTGCGGGCCGCGCTGCAGCAGTTCGTACATGTCGATGTCTTCCATCAGCGACTGCTTGGCCAGCAGCACCGCGTGTTCGGCCGTGCCGCCGATGCCGATGCCCAGCATGCCGGGCGGGCACCAGCCCGCACCCATGGTCGGCACCGTCTTGAGCACCCAGTCCACGATCGAGTCGGACGGGTTGAGCATGACCATCTTGGACTTGTTCTCCGAGCCGCCGCCCTTGGCCGCCACCGTCACGTCCAGCGTGTTGCCGCGCACCAGTTCCACGTGCACGACGGCCGGCGTGTTGTCCTTGGTGTTCTTGCGCTCGAACTGCGGGTCGGCGACCACCGAGGCGCGCAAGGTGTTGTCCGGATGCAGATAGCCCTGGCGCACGCCGGCGTTGATCGCGTCCTCCAGCGAGCCGGTGAAACCCTCGAGCCGCACGTCCATGCCCAGCTTGAGGAACACGTTGACGATGCCGGTGTCCTGGCAGATCGGCCGGTGGCCGGTCGCGCTCATGCGCGAATTGGTCAGGATCTGCGCGATCGCGTCCTTGGCCGCCGGGCTCTGCTCGCGCTCGTAGGCGCGCGCGAGGTGGGCGATGAAGTCGGTCGGGTGGTAATAACTGATGAACTGCAGCGCGGCTGCAACGGATTCGATGAGGTCGTCCTGGCGGATCGTGGTGCTGGTAGTCGTCATGTGGGCCTGCCGGAAAAAGGGGAGGGCGCGGTGGTGTACCTGCGCCACGGATGCAGGCCATGGCCCGCCGTCGCGCTTGCCCGCCGCACGGGTGTCGCGTCGCCGAGTTTACCGAAGCCCGCGCGCCGTCGAGGGAAATCCCGGGTGTCGCGCCTTGTATCATTCCGTGGCCTGTTCGTTGCGCCGGATATCCTGACACCAGGAGCCGGCCGCAGCGGCAGTGCGCACCGATTACAAGAACATGTTCCAACCGCTTCCCCTCGTCGTCCTGTTGCCCCTGGTATTGGGCACCACGCTGTGTTTCTGGGCCGGCCGCGTCGATTCGCCGGCACGCCGCAGCCTGGTCGCCTGGCTGGCCGCGGCCGTCACGGCCGCCGCGTTCGGCATCCTGCTGTCGCAGGCCGGAGCCGTGTTCGACGGCCAGACGCTGCTGTCGGGTACGCCATGGGCGCCGTCGATCGGGCTGAACGCGAACTTCCGGCTCGATGGCCTGGCGCTGATGTTCGGCCTGCTGATCTCGGGCGTGGGCCTGCTGATCATCCTGTACGCGGCGTATTACCTGCACCACGACGACCCGGCCGGCAAGTTCTTCACCCAGCTGATG
>JBFIDI010000704.1:0-1861 GCA_041581405.1 Burkholderiaceae bacterium | reverse complement strand
GATGACCTCCGGCTGCATCACCAGCGCCCGCGCCACGCCGACGCGCCGCGCCTGGCCGCCCGAGATCTGGTGCGGAAACTTGCCGGCCACATCCAGCGGCAGGCCCAGCCGCGCCATGATCGCCTGCAGGCGTTCACGGGCCTGCGCCTCGGGCAGCTTGTGGATCGCGATCGGTTCGGCCAATGTGCGACCGATGGTCATGCGCGGCGAAAGAGACGCGACCGCATCCTGCAGCAGCATCTGCACCCGGCGCCGGAACGCCAGCGGCTGCTCGCGCAGTTGCTGCGCCACCGACTGGCCACCGAGGGTGACGGTGCCGGTCGTCGGTAGCGTCAGGCCGATCAGCACCCGGCACAAGGTGGTCTTGCCGGAACCCGACTCGCCGACCAGGCCCAGGATGTCGCCCTTGTTCAGCGTCAGCGAGACGTCCTGCAAGGCACGCACCTTGCCGCCGAACACCACGCTCACCTTGTCGAAACGCACCAGCGGCGCGCTCATCGACCCGCCCCCGGGGACCACAGGGGTCGCATGCCGGTTGGCCAGTTCATGAGACTTCATCGAATTTCCTCCAACCGAAAACAGCTTGCGCGGTGACCGGGGCCGACCTCGAGCGCCGACGGGACTGCGCCATGACACTGCGCGTTCGCATGCGCGCAACGCGGCGCGAACACACAGGCGGTCATCGGCTTGACCGGGTCCTGCACCTCGCCGGGAATGGACTTGAGCCGCCCGCCTTCGGCATCGTCCTCGAGTTCGCATTCGAGCAGCGCACGGGTATACGGGTGGCGTGGTCGTGCCAGCACCTCGGCCACCGGCCCGGTCTCGACCACGGTGCCGCCGTACATGACGCACAGGTCGTCGCACAGTTGTGCCACCAGACCCAGATGGTGCGAGATGAAGACGATGGAGCCGGAGAACTTGCGCCGCAGGGCTTCGAGCAGATCGACGATCTGGGCCTCGACCGTCGCGTCGAGCGCCGTCGTCGGCTCGTCCGCGACCAGCAGGTCGGGCTCGACCAGCAAGGCCATTGCGATCATCACGCGCTGGCGCATGCCGCCCGATAGCTGGTGCGGATACGCCGCCATGCGCAGTTCGGCATCGGCAATGCCGACGCTCACCAGCGCCTCGCGCGCCCGCTTCAAGGCGTCCTGGCGCGTGATCTCCGGATAACGCCGGCGCAACACGTCGACCAGGTGCGTCGCCACGGTGAACAGCGGATTGAGCGCGGTCATCGGATCCTGGAAGATCATCGCGACACGCCGGCCGCGCCAGCCGGCCATCTGGGCGTCGCTCAGCTGCAGCAACTCGGTGCCGTCGAAGGCCACGCTGCCGTCGACCCGCGTGATGTTGGCCGGCAACAGGCGCAGCAGGCAACTGGCGAGGCTGGATTTGCCGGAACCGGACTCGCCGACCACGCCCAGGATACGGCCGCGGCCGATGTCCAGGTCGATGCCGCGCAGGATGTGCGCGGTCCCGCGTGCGGTCGACGCCTCGAGTTTCAGATTCCGGATCGCGACCAGTGGAGCCGCCGTCGGCGCGACCGGGTTCGGTTTCGTGTCCATCAATGCTCCCGTCCGATGCGGGGATCCACCGCGTCGCGCAAGGCTTCGCCGAACAAGGTGAATCCCAGTGTTGCCAAGGCCAGCGCAACGCTGGACACCACCACCGGGATCCAGCTCTCGGACAGATACTGGTAACCATCCTGGATCAGCGTGCCCCAGCTCGCCAGCGGCGGGCGCACACCCAGGCCGAGAAAGGACAGGCCGGCCTCGATCGTGATGACCACCGGTATGTCCATCGACGCCAGGATCACCAGCGGGCCCAGGATGTTGGGCAGGATGTGGCTGAATACCAGGCGCGG
>JBFIDI010000703.1:0-1955 GCA_041581405.1 Burkholderiaceae bacterium | reverse complement strand
CTGCGCCATCGCCGGATGCTCGGTCAGCAGGCGATGGCCGTTGTAGTGGAAGTCGCCGATCAGCGGCACGGCGATGCCCATCCGGTCGAGCTGCTCGCGGATGTGCGGCACGGCGTCGGCCGCCTCGGGCGTGTTGACGGTGATGCGCACCATCTCGGAGCCGGCCAGCGCCAGTTCCTTGACCTGGATGGCGGTGCCGATGACATCGGCGGTATCGGTATTGGTCATCGACTGCACGCGCACCGGCGCGTCGCCGCCGACCGTCACCACGCGGTCGCCCCAGGCCACGCGCGCCTGGCGCGTCGCATGGCGGGTCATCAGAATGGGCTCGATGGCCTGTGCTTGCGGTTGTTGCTGCATCACTTGATCTGGAATCGCGCCACGTTGTCCTTGGCGACCGCCTGTACGTCGAAGGGTTTGCCGCGCACGACCACGTCGATGGCATTGGCGCGACCGATCACCACCGACAAGGGCAAGGTGCCGTTGATGCTGACCGTCTCCCCGCCGTCCATGGTCTTGCGCAGATGCACCAGGCCGGCGGCATCGACGACCTGCACCCACGAGGCCTCGCGTGTCGTGAACACGGCGATCGCACTGCTGCCGGCGACGGATGGCGCTGGCCTGGCATCGGTCGCTCCGGCCGCCGCCGCCTGCGATGCCGCCGCCACCGGGGCCGGTGCGGAGGCCGTCTCGGCCGGCACGGACGCGGCAGCCGCGGGTACGACCGCGGTCGTGGTGGTGGTCGTGGTCGTGGCCGCTGCCACGGCCTCCGACGCGGCCGGCGCCAGCGGCTCGACCGGCACCTGTGTCACCAGGTTGGGAACCGTGCGGATGGTGACGCCGTCGGGCACGTCGGCCACCAACGGGTCGCCCGCGAGCTGCAGCGACGGCAGCAGGCTGACGACCACGGCTCCGATGACCAGCAATGCGCTGATGTAGACGACCGAGCGCGGCAGGCCTCCGAACGACGGCATGCGCATGCCGCCGCCGCGACTGTCCAGCCGCACCGGCGTCTCCTGGGATCCGACCTGCAATGGCGGCGTGTGCAACTGCGGCAGCCGCGCCAGCACGGGCTCCGGATCCACCTTCAGCGAGCGACAGACCGTGGCGGCCAGGGCACGCGCGAACACGGCGTCCGGCAACTGTTCGAGGTCGTCGGCCTCGAGGGCCTCGAGTTTCTTGACCGGCACCTTGAGCGAGACGGCCAGCGCACCGACATGCAGACCCGCAGCCTCCCGCGCCTCGCGCAGCAAGGTTCCGGCACTCTTGCCCGCCGCCGCGTCCAGCATCGGTTGCTGCGGCGCATCCAGCACCGGTTCATTCATTGAAGGCTCCCCGTTCGTACAACCCGGCTTCACGCGACTGGGCAAAACGTTTGCGCAGCGGTACCGCCAACTGTTCGACCGCATCCTGGTTGCCCAGCCGGCGCTCGATCTTGATGCCCAGCCACAAGGACTCGGCGTTCGCCCACTCGCTGTTGTTGAGCCTGCGGACATAGAAACGGGCCCGTTCCAGGTCGCCGCGCTGGAACATCAGCAGCGCCAGGTTGTATTCGGTGATGGGGTTGCCGGCGTCGAGCTGGAACGACTGCAGCAGGCTTTCTTCCGCGTCGGCCGGCTTGCCGGCGCGCATCTGGCACAGACCCCGTGTCATCAGGGTCTTGGCCCGGCCCAGGTAGGCCGGGTCGGCAAGTGCCCGGCCGAAATACTGCATCGACTCCGCGTGCCGGTCCTGCTGGCACATCAGCCAGCCCAGGTTGTGCAAGGTGTCGGCATCACCCGGCTTGAGTTCGAGTGCACGGCGGAAACTCGATTCGGCCAGCGGCAGGTCTTTCAGCCGCATGTAGACCAGGCCGCGCAGGTTGTACGCGTCGCCATAGGTGGGATCGGCGGCCAGCGACTGCTTGAGCTCGTCCAGCGCAATCGTCGTCTTGTCCTGTTCGAAATAACCGACGG
>JBFIDI010000702.1:0-2076 GCA_041581405.1 Burkholderiaceae bacterium | reverse complement strand
GGGCCCGCGGATGGTTCAGCAGCCTGTCGGTGCGCCAAGGTCGCTGCCAGTCAACGAATAGTCGTAGCCGGTCGGTTTCGCCGCCGGGCCCGGCGCTACAGTGCATTCAATGCGGCACGCCGGGCGCCCGCCACAGCGACTGCTGCATTTCCAGTTCCAACGAATACACGAGGGGCCTCACCGCATGAACCACAACGTCATCATCACCTGCGCCTTGACCGGCGCCGGCGACACCGCCGGCAAGAATCCGAACGTGCCGGTCACGCCGGAGCAGATTGCGGCGTCGGCGGTGGAGGCGGCCCAGGCCGGGGCCACCGTCGTGCATTGCCATGTGCGCCATCCGCAAACCGGCAAGCCGAGCCGCGACACCGCCTTGTACCAGGAGGTGATGGAGCGCATCCGCGACTCCGGTGTCGACGTCATCGTCAACCTGACGGCCGGCATGGGTGGCGATCTGGAGATCGGTTCTGGCGAGGATCCGATGCGTTTCGGTCCCGGCACCGACCTGATCGGTCCGCTGGCGCGGCTGGTGCATGTCGAGGCCTTGCGGCCGGAGATCTGCACGCTGGACTGCGGCACGCTGAATTTCGGCGACGGCGACACGATCTACGTGTCCACGCCGGCCGCTTTGCGCGCGGGCGCCAGACGCATCACCGAACTCGGCGTCAAGGCCGAACTCGAGATCTTCGATACCGGCCACCTGTGGTTTGCCAAGCAGATGATGATGGAGGGCCTGCTCGATAACCCGCTGTTCCAGCTCTGCCTGGGCATCCCCTGGGGCGCGCCGGCCGACACGACGACGATGAAGGCGATGGTCGACAACCTGCCTGCGGGCGTGACCTGGGCCGGCTTCGGCATCGGCCGCATGCAGATGCCGATGGCGGCGCAGGCGGTGTTGCTCGGCGGCCATGTACGTGTCGGTCTGGAGGACAACCTGTGGCTGGACAAGGGAGTGCACGCGAGCAACGGCACGCTGGTCGAACGGGTGCGCCAGTTGCTGGGCAATATGGGCGCCAAGGCGATGACGCCGGCCGAAGGGCGCGTCGCAATGGGATTGAAACCCCGTGCTTGACACTTGACCAGGCCCGCGCTGGCGGGTCTTGCGACAAGTCCGCGCTGAGTCCGTTTCGTGGCGACATGAATAGCCGAGGGCCCGGCGGCGGAGAATCCGGCGTCAGGTGCAGTACCGCAACATCAACGATCTGGGAGTTTGCATGGCATATGTGACCGACATCAAGACCTTCGCCGCGCTGGGCAGCGGTGTCATTGGCAGCGGCTGGGTGGCGCGCGCACTGGCCCACGGGTTGGACGTGGTGGCCTGGGACCCGGCGCCCGGCGCCGAGGCCGCGTTGCGTGCACGCATTGCCAAATGCTGGGACGCGCTGCAGCGCAAGGGCTTGGCGGCGGGCGCTTCGCAGGACCGGTTGCGGTTTGTCGCCACCATCGAGGAATGCGTGCGGGGTGCCGACTTCATCCAGGAAAGCGCGCCGGAAGTGCTGGGGCTGAAGCTCGACCTGCACGCGAAGATCAGCGCCGCGGCCCGTCCCGACGTGTTGATAGGCTCGTCGACCTCCGGCTTGCTGCCCTCGGAGTTTTATGCCAGCGCGGTGCAGCCGCAGCGCTGCGTCGTCGGCCATCCGTTCAACCCGGTCTACCTGTTGCCGCTGGTCGAGGTGGTGGGTGGCGAGAAGACCGCGCCGGACGCGGTCACTGCCGCGATGACGGTATACCGGTCGCTCGGCATGCGGCCGCTGCATGTGCGAAAGGAAGTGCCGGGCTTCATTGCCGATCGCCTGCTCGAGGCGGTCTGGCGCGAGTCGCTGCACCTGGTCAACGATGGCGTGGCCACCACCGGCGAGATCGACGACGCGATCCGTTTTGGCGCCGGCCAGCGCTGGTCCTTCATGGGCAGCTTTCTCACTTACACACTGGCCGGCGGCGACGCCGGCATGCGCCATTTCATGTCGCAGTTCGGCCCCGCGCTCAAGCTGCCATGGACCAAGCTGGAAGCGCCGGAGCTGACGGATACCTTGATCGACCGTGTCGTCGACGGCACGTCCGAGCAGCTCGGCACGC
>JBFIDI010000701.1:0-2139 GCA_041581405.1 Burkholderiaceae bacterium | reverse complement strand
GCCCGACACCCGCCACACCAACCCAGCGTCCACGCTCGCGATCGAGTTCACGCAGTGCGATGTAGGCCAGGCCGAGTACACACGAAACCGGAATGCCGGCGTATTGCAACCAGCTCGGAATGCCCAGCGCCGTGGAGGTGCCGCCGATCAGGCCGATCACATCCTTGGCCCCGAACAACAAGGCGATCGTGGTGTAGGCAACCAGTCCGTTGATCAGCACCTGGTGTGCCTGGCGCAGCGAAGCCGGCATGATGCGTTCGATCACACTCACCGCAATATGAATGCGCAGGCGGTGGGCCAGTGGAATACCCAGGAAGATGAGGTAGATGAACAACCATTGACCGGTCTCGCCGGTCCAGGTGAACGAATTGTTGAAGACGTACCGCGCCACGACGCCAGCCAATGTGACGACCGCAATGCCGCAAAGGCAGATCACGGCCAATGCGGTCAGGCCGGCGTCCAGGCCATCCATGAGACGGCGCGCAATGGTGCGTGATTCGGAAGGCATGCGGATTTCTGCCTGCAGGTTCAGTTCAACGGAACTCATGCGTGTTCAACCTTCAAACTATTGCCGGATCGCACGCAATAACAGTGCCAGCAGTCGCGCGGTCTCGCATGCACGCTTGTGTGTCGACGTTCCATTGCGAACCATGTCGACAGAGGGAACACGACACGCCTTCATGGCTTGCCGGCAAGTCCGGCGCGCTTGACGACTCCGCCCCATTTGGCACTCTCGCTGCGCACGAATTCCGCGAATGCCGGCGCAGTACTGCTCTCCGGCACGACTCCCATTGCCTTGAGACGCTGCTGAAAGTCCGGAGACTGGATCACGGCGACGGCATGCGCGTTGAGCTTGTCGACAACCGCCTGCGGCACACCGCTCGGGGCAAACAGGCCGAACCAGGCGTTGACCTCGAATCCGGGATAACCACTTTCGGCGACCGTTGGTACATCGGGCAACAGCGCGCTGCGCTGCGCACCGGTCACGGCCAGTGCCTTGACCTTTCCGGATTTCACATACTGCTCGGCTGTCGCCTGCAAGTCGAACATCAGATTGACCTGGCCACCGACCAGGTCCTGCAACGCAGGTGAACTGCCGCGATACGGTACATGCAGCAACTCGACATTTGCCGCGTTGGCAAACAATTCACCGGCCAGATGATTGGACGTACCCGGTCCAGCCGAACTGTAGGAGATGGAGTGCGGCTTCTCCTTGGCCATCCGCACGACATCGGCCAGGTTGCCGACCGGCAACGATGGATGAGCAATCAGCACGAACTGGATCGACGCCAATCGCGTAATGGCCGCGAAATCTGCCACTGGATCGTATCCAACGTTGTTCATCGCCGGGTTGATCGCATGGGAACTGATGGTGCCCATCAACAAGGTATAGCCGTCAGGCTTGGATGTGGCGACCGCCCGGGTCCCGACCGCAGTTCCGGCGCCGGCCTTGTTTTCGACAACGATGCTCTGGCCCAGACGTTCGCCCAGCTTCTGCCCCAGCAGCCTCGCAAGCACATCGGCCGAGCCACCCGGCGGATATGGCACAACCAGATGAACCGGCCGATCCGGGTATTGCTGGGCCCATCCAGCGGAACCGGCCACCAGTGCAATGGCCACCATCAGAGTTTTCGCAATTCGATGCATCATGATCGGTCAGTCTCCCGCTGGGTTGAACTCAGGCCTCGGTGGCCGCACGACGCAACGCACCGCTTTGGGGGGGGCATTGGTGCGCGGCCGGTCTACACGACTGCTACGACAAGACCGCGGCTGGGCTGTCGTCGATCTCGGCGATGCGTGGAATCTCGACGCCGTAACGCCCCACGTCTTCGCGAATCTTGTTGACACCGACCCGGATGATGTCGATCTCCTCGTCCGGATGGGTCGCCCCCAAGCCGTACTCGGCCGCCAGGGCGCGGTTCTTGCCGGAGCGCGCGCGCTCGTCCGAGGGCAGATTCACCACGGCATAGACACCGTTGAGCAGACTGCCGCGCAATTTCTTGGCGAACTTCTCACCGATCACGCGCTTCTCTTCGGCACTGAGGTCATTGAAGAAACGACGCATGATGATGCGTCCGAACTGGATATGACGCGCTTCATCGCGCAACACCAGGCGACACGCCTCCTTGATCGACACAT
>JBFIDI010000700.1:0-2180 GCA_041581405.1 Burkholderiaceae bacterium | reverse complement strand
CTCATCATCGGGCGCTTGTCGGGGCGCTGCTCCACGCTGCGGTTGAGCTGCGACAACGCGATCACCGGGCATTTCAGTTCCTTGGCCAGCATCTTCAAGCCCCGCGAGATCTCGCCGAGTTCGGTGGCGCGGTTCTCGTCCGAGCCGGTGGAGCCGCTCATCAGCTGCAGGTAGTCGACCACGATCAGGCCGAGCTGCCCGCACTGGCGCGACAGGCGGCGGGCATTGGCGCGCAACTCGCTGGTCTTGAGGCCGGCCGTCTCGTCGATATGCAGCGAGATGCTGCGCAGCTTCTCGATCGCCTCGGTCAGCCGTGGCCATTCCTCGTCGCTGAGCTTGCCGGTGCGCAGGTGGCTCTGGTCGATGCGGCCGATGGAGCCGACGATACGCACCGCGAGCTGCGCAGCACCCATTTCCATCGAGAACACGGCCACCGGCAGGCCCTCGTTGAGCGCCACGTGTTCCGCGATGTTGATCGCGAACGCGGTCTTGCCCATGGACGGACGCGCCGCGAGCACCACCAGGTCGCCCGCCTGCAGGCCCGCCGTCATGCGGTCCAGGTCGTAGAAACCCGTGGGCACACCGGTCACGTCGTTCGGGTTGTCGGCCATCTCCTGCACCCGGTCGAGCAGGTCGACGACCAGTGAATCCATGGCCTGGAAACCCTGCTTCATGCGCGAACCCTGCTCGCCGATCTGGAAGATCTTGCGTTCGGCCTCGTCGACGATGTCCGACACCGGCCGACCCTTGGGGTTGAACGCGTTGGTGGCGATCTCGTCGCTGGCACTGACCAGCTTGCGCAGGATCGAGCGTTCGCGCACGATCTCGGCGTACCGGCGGATGTTGCCGGCACTGGGTACGTATTGCGCCAGCGAGTTCAGGTAGGCCAAGCCCCCGATTTCCTCGGCCTTGCCCTGGCTCTGCAGGTGTTCATAGACCGTGATCACGTCCGCCGGCTTGGTGGCATTGATCAGCGTACCGATGGAGGCATAGACCAGCCGATGTTCGTAACGGTAGAAGTCGGCGTCGGTGAGCAGGTCGGCGACCCGGTCCCAGGCGCCGTTGTCCAGCAGCAGACCGCCCAGCACGCTGGATTCCCCTTCGAGCGAATGGGGCGGGATGCGCAACTGCGCTACGGCACGGTCGTCGCTGTCGTTGTCGAATGAAGAAAGTACGGCGGACATCGGCTGGTTCAGGATGTGTAGATGCTAAGCCCGGACGCGCGCAGCGTCGAGAGGTGAAGCTGGGGACAAGTCAGGAGAAACCTGTGCACAAGGTGTGTGCATCGCGGGATAAGCGGTGCACACAAACGACAAAGCCACCACGACTCGCGCCGCGGTGGCTTGCTTTCAGGGACGCGACCGGCTGCGAGAGCCGACCGCGGACCTAGACGATCGCAACCGTCGATCAGGCCGTCTCGCCGTAGACCGCAACCGCGATCTCGACCGTCACGTCGGTGTGCAGCGCCACGCTGACCGTGCTGTCGCCGACCGTCTTGATCGGGCCCGAGGGCATGCGCACCTGGGACTTGACGACCTTGTAGCCCAGCTTGACCAGCTCGTCGGCCACATCGGCATTGGTGACGGAACCGAACAGGCGGCCATCGACACCGGCTTTTTGCGTCAGCTTGCAGGTGATGCCGGAGAGCTTTTCTCCAACGGCCTGTGCCTCGGCCAGCTTGGCAGCTGCGATCTTTTCCAGTTCGGCGCGCTTGGCTTCGAACTCTTGCTTGGCCGCGGCCGTGGCGCGACGGGCGCGACCGGTCGGGATCAGGAAGTTGCGGGCGTAACCGTCCTTGACCTTGACGATTTCACCCAGGTTGCCAAGGTTCACGACCTTGTCGAGCAGAATGATTTGCATGTTGGTTGCCCCTTAGATGCGATGCTGGTCGCTGTACGGCAACATGGCCAGAAAGCGTGCGCGCTTGATCGCGGTGTTGAGTTGACGCTGGAAGATGGCACGGGTGCCGGTCAGGCGCGCGGGAATGATCTTGCCGTTTTCGGCGATGAAATCACGCAAGGTGTCGATGTCCTTGTAGTCGATCTCTTCGACGCCGGTCACGGTGAAGCGGCAAAAGCGCTTGCGCTTGAACAGCAGGTTCTGGGCCGGGCGCTTGGGGCGCTTGTCTTTGTTGAAACGTTTCGGTGCTGGCATGGTGATGTCCTTCGGGTGGCAGGAGG
>JBFIDI010000699.1:0-2204 GCA_041581405.1 Burkholderiaceae bacterium | reverse complement strand
TCGACTACAACGGCCACCTGAACGACGCCTATTACATGGTGGTGTTCAGCGAGGCGACCAACGCCTTGATGGGCATGATCGGCCTGGACGAGGCCGGCCGCAAGGCGACCGGCCACTCGATCTATACGCTGGAGGCGCACATCAACTACCTGCAGGAAGTCAAGCAGGACACGGCGATCGAGGTGCGCACCCAGATCCTGGGCAGCGACGCGAAACGCCTGCAGATCTACCAGGCCATGCACCTGGCCGGAGAAGACACGCTGCTGGCGGCCAACGAGCAGATGCTGCTCAACGTCGACATGGCCGGCCCGCGCGCGGCGCCGTTCGCGCCCACGGTCATGGCCAAGGTACAGGTGCTGACGCTGGCGCATCGGCAATTGCCCCGGCCGAAATACGCCGGCCGCACGATCGCGCTGCCGGGTTGACGCGAGCGCCACACCATGGAGCCGACGAACAAACCCGCACACGGCCTGACGACGCCGCTCGAAGGCACGGGCCATCGACCCTGGAATCCCGAAGCGCCGATTGCCGCGCCGCTGTGCCTGCTCGAAACCACCGTCGCACCACAATGGGTTGACTACAACGGCCACATGAGCGAGTCGTGTTATCTGCTGGTGTTCGGCGACAACTCGGACGCGTTTTTCCGCTTCATCGGCATCGACGAGGCCTACCGCGCCGCCGGCCATTCCTTGTACACGGTGCAGACGCAACTGCACAACCTGCGCGAGGTGTCCGAAGGCGAACCGATCCGGCTCACCTTGCAACTGCTGGACTGCGACGAGAAACGCCTGCACATCTTCCATGCGATGTTCCACGGGGCCAGCGGCGACCTGCTGGCCACCGGCGAACAGATGCTGGTGCATGTCGACATGCGGGCCGGACGTTCGGCCCCCATGCCGGCGGAGATGCAGGCCAAGGTGCAGGCGATCCGCGCCGCGCACGCCGGCCTGCCGACACCGGCGCAGGTCGGCCAGCCCATCGGCATCCGGCGTAAGTCCGGATGAACACCGTGCCCGCGCCGGCCGACCCGCCAGCCACGAACCGACGAACCACCGACGAGGAAGCCGCATGGATTTCGAACTGAACACCGAACAGACCATGCTGGTCGACACGGTATGCCAATTCGTCGAGACCGAGCTTTATCCGCACGAGGACCTGGTCGAGCGGCTCGATGAGGTGCCACCGGAATTGCAGCGCGCGATCCAGGCCAAGGCGATCGAAGTCGGCCTGTATGCCGCCAACATGCCCGAGGAACTCGGCGGCGGCGGGCTCGACAACCTCGGCATCACGCTGCTGGAACGCGAGCTCGGCCGCGCCTCGTACGCGTTGCAGATGCTGGTGGCGCGCCCGAGCAACATCCTGCGCGGCTGCACCGGTGAGCAGGTCGAGGAATACCTGCTGCCCACCATCCGAGGCGAGCGCCACGACTGCCTGGCGATGACCGAGCCGCAGGCCGGCTCCGACGTGCGCGGCATGTTGACGCGCGCGGTGCGTGATGGCGACGACTACGTCATCAACGGCACGAAACATTTCATCAGCCACGCCGACATGTCCGACTTCGTCGTGTTGTTCGCCGCCACCGACGTCGAGCAGACCACGGCGGGGCCGAAGAAGAAGATCACCGGTTTCCTGGTCGACCTCGACAGCCCGGGGCTGGAGGTGCGGCGCGGGCCGGCCTGTGTGTCGAACCGGGGTTACCACCAGTGCGAACTGTTCTTCACCGACTGCCGGGTGCCGGTGCGCAAGCGCCTGGGCGAGGAGGGCCGCGGCTTCGAGCTGATGGGTGAGTGGCTGGGCGCGACCCGGCTGACCGTGGCCGCGACCAGCGTCGGGCGTGGCCACCGGGTGCTGGACATGGCCACGGAATGGGCGGCCACGCGCAAGCAGTTCGGCCAGACCATCGGCCGGTTCCAGGGCACGGGTTTCAAGCTCGCAGACATGGCAACCGAACTGGAAGCGGCCGAACTGCTGACCTTGCGCGCGGCCTGGAAATGCGACCAGGGCCGCATGACCGACACCGACGCGGCGATGGCCAAGTTGTTCGCGTCCGAGGCGCTGGCGCATATCACCGACGAGGCGCTGCAGATCTTCGGCGGCATGGGCTTGATGGCCTCGTTGCCGATCGAGCGTTTCTGGCGCGACGCGCGGGTCGAGCGCATCTGGGACGGCACCAGCGAGATCCAGCGCCACATCATCTCGCGCGC
>JBFIDI010000698.1:0-2209 GCA_041581405.1 Burkholderiaceae bacterium | reverse complement strand
CGGTTGATCGCGATCATCTTCTCGCGCAGACCGTCCTCAGGCCCCTCGGCCTTGCCCTGCATTTTCGCTTGTACTCGTGCCATGTTTGTTTCCGATCTGCTTAGAACTGCAAGCCGGCTTCACGCGCGGCATCGGCCAGCGCCTTGACGCGGCCATGGTAGGCAAAACCCGAACGGTCGAACGCAACCTTCTCGACGCCGGCAGCCTTGGCTTTCTCGGCCACGCGCTTGCCGATGACCTGGGCCGCGGCAGCGGTGGCACCCTTGCCGGCACCACCCAGCGCCGTGCGCACTTCCGCCTCGACGGTGGAAGCGGTGGCCAGCACCTTGGCACCGTCGCCGGAAATCACGCTGGCGTAGATGTGCAGGTTGGTACGGTTCACCATCAGACGGGCCACACCCTGTGTCGCGATGCGGATACGGGTCTGACGGGCCCGGCGAAGTCGCTGTTCTTTCTTGGTCAACATCATGCTGCCCCTTACTTCTTCTTGGTTTCTTTGATCGTGATCTTCTCGTCCGAATACCGGATGCCCTTGCCCTTGTAGGGCTCGGGCGGACGAACGGCACGAATCTCGGCAGCGATCTGTCCGACGCGCTGACGGTCCGCACCCTTGATCACGACTTCGGTCGGGGTCGGCGTTGCCACGGTGATACCGGCGGGCATGTCCATGTTGACCGGATGCGAATATCCGACCGACAGGTTCAGCTTGGCGCCTTGCGCCTGGGCCTTGTAACCGACGCCGACCAGGTTGAGCTTGCGCTCGAAACCCTTGCTGACACCGACAACCATGTTGTTGACCAGCTGGCGCATGGTGCCCGACATCGCATTCGCGTCACGCGAATCGTTGCTCGGCACGAAGGTCAGCTTGCCAGCTTCGCTGTTGATCTTGACCAGCGCGTTCTGCGCCAGCTGCAGTGCGCCACCGGCACCCTTGACGCTGATCTGGTCGGCCTTGATGCTGACATCGACGCCAGCAGGAACCAGCACCGGCATTTTTCCAATACGGGACATATTCAGTTTCTCCTCAGTGCCACGCCATCAGGCGACGTAACACAGGACTTCGCCGCCGACACCGCTGGCGCGAGCCTTGCGGTCGGTCATCACACCCGCGGGCGTGGTGACGATGGCGACGCCCAGACCATTCTGGACCTGGGGCAACGTGCCCTTGCCGCGATACACACGCAGGCCAGGACGGCTCACGCGCTCGATGCGCTCGATGACCGGGCGGCCAGCGTAGTATTTCAACGCGATTTCGAGCTCGGACTTGCCGGCGTCGGTCTTCACGGTGAAGCCGTCGATATAGCCTTCGTCCTTCAGCACCTGCGCGATGGCAACTTTCACCTTGGACGACGGAACGGATACGGTCGTCTTGGCCACCATCTGCGCATTGCGGATGCGTGTCAACAGGTCCGCGATGGGATCACTCATGCTCATGTCTATGTCTCCTCGCGCTTACCAGCTGGCCTTGACGACGCCGGGGATCTCCCCGGCCAGGGCCATCTCACGAACCTTTGCGCGAGCCAGACCGAAGTGCTGGAACGTGCCGCGCGGGCGTCCGGTAATGGAACAGCGGTTACGCTGACGGGTGGGGTTTGCGTTGCGCGGCAGTTTCTGCAGCGCCAGGCGCGCCACGGCGCGCTCGTCGTCACTGCGTTGTGCGTCGCTGGCGATGCTCTTGAGTTCCGCGTGTTTCTTCGCGTACTTGGCAACCAGTTTGTCGCGCTTGAGCTCGCGCTCGATCAAAGCTTTCTTAGCCAAGGGTCACCTCAGTTCTTGAACGGAAAACGGAAGCCCGCGAGCAGTGCCTTGCACTCTTCGTCCGACTTGGCCGTCGTGGTGATGCTGATATTGAGACCGCGCAAGGCATCGACCTTGTCATACTCAATCTCAGGGAAAATGATCTGCTCTTTGACGCCGATGTTGTAGTTGCCACGGCCGTCGAAGGCGCGGCCCGAAATGCCGCGGAAGTCGCGCACCCGGGGCAGCGCCACGGTGACGAAACGGTCCAGGAACTCGAACATCTGCACGCCGCGCAGCGTGACCATGCAACCGATGGCCTGGCCTTCGCGGATCTTGAAACCGGCGATGGCCCTCTTGGACTTGGTCACGACCGGCTTCTGGCCGGCGATCTTGGTCAGGTCGGCAACCGCGTTCTCCATGACCTTCTTGTCGGCGACCGCCTCGCTCACACCCATGTTGAGCGTGATCT
>JBFIDI010000697.1:0-2220 GCA_041581405.1 Burkholderiaceae bacterium | reverse complement strand
GGCCCGCACAGGAGACACCCATGAGTCAATCCCCGACCCGACTGTCGCGGCGCACGATGTTTGCCGGCGCCGGTGCCGCAGGCGCGGTTGCCGCCGTAGCCGCCATGCTGCCGTCGCGAGCCCCCCAGGCCGACGCTGCGGCCGAGCCGCCCAGGCCGGCGCCCAAGCGCGGCGGCGGCTACACCCTCAGCGATCACGTCAAGCAGTACTACAAGACCACCCGGGTCTGATGCCCACGGGTTGCCCCCGACTTTGGAGAGTTCCATGTTGTTGACCAGAAAAACAGCGTCTTCCGAATCCGCGGCCCGTGCTCCCCTGGTGCACAGCCTGCGCCGTGGCCTGTCCCAGGCCTTGCCGACCATCGACCGGCGCGCGTTCCTGCGCCGCTCCGGCCTGGGTGTCGGCGTCGGGCTTGCGGCGTCGCAACTGACGCTGCTGAAGAAGGCGCAGGCCGCCGCTCCCGGGGCGCCCGCCATCGGCACCGGCAAGATCGAGGTCCGGCGTACGGTGTGCACCCACTGCTCGGTCGGTTGCGCCGTCGATGCCGTCGTCGAGAACGGGGTCTGGGTGCGGCAGGAGCCGGTGTTCGACTCGCCGATCAACCTGGGTGCGCATTGCGCCAAGGGTGCGGCGCTGCGCGAACACGGCCATGGCGAATACCGCTTGCGTTATCCGATGAAGCTGGTCGATGGCAAGTACCAGCGCATTTCCTGGGACACCGCGCTCGACGAGATCAGTGCGCGGCTGCTCGAACTGCGCAAGGCCAGCGGTCCCGACGCGGTGTATTGGGTCGGTTCGTCCAAGCACAACAACGAGCAGGCCTACCTGCTGCGCAAGTTCGTCAGCTTCTGGGGCAGCAACAACTGCGACCACCAGGCGCGTATCTGCCACTCCACCACGGTGGCCGGCGTTGCCAACACCTGGGGCTACGGCGCCATGACGAACAGCTACAACGACATGCGCAACAGCAAGGTCGCGTTGTACATCGGCTCCAATGCCGCCGAGGCGCATCCGGTGAGCATGCTGCACATGCTCCATGCCAAGGAGACCGGCTGCAAGATGATCGTCGTCGATCCGCGCTACACGCGCACCGCGGCCAAGTCCGACGAATACGTGCGCATCCGCTCGGGGTCGGACATCCCGTTCCTGTTCGGCCTGCTGTTCCACATCTTCAAGAACGGCTGGGAAGACAAGCAATACATCAACGACCGTGTCTACGGCATGGACAAGGTGCGCGAGGACGTGCTGGCCAAGTGGACGCCCGACAAGGTCGAGGAGGCCTGCGGCGTCAAGGAAGAGCAGATGCTGCGCGTGGCCACGATGCTCAACGAGAGCCGGCCGGGCACCATCGTCTGGTGCATGGGGCAGACGCAGCACACGGTCGGCAACGCGATGGTGCGCGCGTCGTGCATCCTGCAACTGGCGCTGGGCAACATCGGCAAGTCCGGCGGCGGTGCCAACATCTTCCGCGGCCACGACAACGTGCAGGGCGCCACCGATGTCGGCCCGAATCCCGACTCCCTGCCGGGTTATTACGGCATTGCCGAAGGCTCGTGGAAACATTTCGCGAACACCTGGGGCGTCGACTTCGAATGGATCCGCGACCGGTTCGCGACACCGGCAATGATGAGCAAGCCCGGCATCACGGTGTCACGCTGGATCGACGGCGTGCTCGAAAACAACGAACTGATCGACCAGGACTCCAACCTGCGCGCGGTGTTCTTCTGGGGCCATGCGCCGAACTCGCAGACACGGGGTCTGGAGATGAAACGGGCGATGGACAAGCTCGACCTGCTGGTCGTGGTCGATCCCTATCCGTCGGCGACCGCCTCGATGGCGGCGATGCCGGGCAAGCCGGAAGACCTCAATCCCAACCGCGCGGTGTATCTGTTGCCGGCGGCGACGCAATTCGAGACCTATGGCTCCGTGACCGCGTCGAACCGTTCGATCCAGTGGCGCGAGAAGGTGATCGAGCCCTTGTGGGAAAGCCGCAGCGACCACATGATCATGCACCAGCTTGCCGGCAAGCTGGGCTTTGCCGCCGAATTGTCGAAGAACTTCAAGATGCAGAAGGTCGGCGGCATGGACGAGCCGGTGATCGAGGACATCCTGCGCGAAATCAACAAGTCGGTCTGGACCATCGGCTACACCGGCCAGAGCCCGGAGCGGCTCAAGGCGCACATGCGCAACATGCACCTGTTCGATCCCAAGACGCTGCGC
>JBFIDI010000696.1:0-2224 GCA_041581405.1 Burkholderiaceae bacterium | reverse complement strand
GGGACAGACGCTGGGCGCGGTCAGTTCGCTGGGCAGCCTGATGGCGGTACTGGCGCCGATGATCGGCGCCCCGCTGCTGGCGGCGGTGTCGCACCTGCCGCAGGGGGACTGGCGCATCGGCGCACCGTTCTATTTCTGCGCCGTATTGCAGACGGTGTCGTTGCTGCTGGCCTGGGTGCACATCCGCCAGCACGGGCGCCTGGCCGCGGCCTGAGGATCCGACCCGCTACAGGCCGGTGGCCAGGAACCCCCCGTCCACCGCAATCGACTGGCCGTTGACGAACCCGGCCGCCGGGCTGGCGAGATAGATCGCCGCACCGACCAGTTCGTCGACCTCGCCGAACCGGCCGGCCGGCGTGCGCGCCAGCGCCAGCTCCTTGCGCTCGGGCGACATCTTGTCGCGATTGAGTTCGGTCATGAAAAAACCCGGCGAAATCGCGTTCACCCGCACGCCGCGGGCCGCCCACTCGGCGCCCAGGGTCTGCGTCAGGCTCAGCACGCCGGCCTTGGCGATCGCATACAGGGCGCTGCGCGGCCAGCCACGGTGCGATGCCAGCGAGGCGATGTTGATGATGGCGCCACTGCCCCGCTCCAGCATGTGGCGGCCGACCTCGGTACATGCGAAGAACACGCTCTCGAGATCGGTGTCGATGACGGCGCGCCAGTCGGCACGCGAGAACTCCTCGGCCGGCTTGAGCACGGTGACACCCTGGCAGTTGACCAGCACGTCCAGATGCCCGACGTCGGCCAGCGTGCTGCCGACCAGGCCACGCAGGCCGTCCTCGGTGGAGACGTCGGCCTGGTGCCCGGTGACCGGCCCCAGGCGGGCCAGCTCGGCCTGTGCCTGCGCCAGCTTCGCGGCATTGCGACCGGCGATCACGACCCGCGCGCCACTGCGCAGGTAACCCGCCGCAATCGCCTTGCCGATGCCGCTGGTGCCGCCGATCACCAGCGCGGTCCTGCCTGTCAGGCTGAAGTCGGTTGCTGCCTGCATGTCGGTTCCCCTGTCTCGGTTGCAAAGCGCCGAGTGTAGGCGGCTGGCCGGCCGCGGCCGGACCGGGCGGCATCCCGTGGGGCCCCGGTTGCCGCCGCGTCATTTGCGGACGATGGCCTTCCAGGCCGCATCGGCCGTCGCGCGATAGGTTTTCCAGTCGCCACCGAGCCAGCGCTGGCGCCCGCGCTCCGCGTAGAACAGGAACAATTCGTCGCCGAAGAACTCCCAGACCGTGCCGTCGGTGGCGATCAGGCCTTCGCCCAGCGACAAGGCGTTGGCGCAATGGCCGTTGTAGTTCGGCACGTATCGCGCCGGATCGGCCGCGAAACGCTCGGCGCTCTCGCGTGACGCAAAGCGCCAGGTCGCGCCCAGGTACTGCACCTCGTGGCGCCGGTCGCCGGCCAGCACCGTGTGCGTGCGGCGCACCTCCGGCGCGAAATACGAGACCGTATCCCGGCCGCCGATGGCGGTGTTGCCGAAAAAGCCGGTGCTGACCGGCTCGCCGGCAAGAGCCGGGCCGCCTGCGGCGAACAGCAGCAGGAAGACGAAAATCAGGCGTTGCATCATGGTGGATCCTGGTTGGGCGGCCATGCCGGGCGCACGGATTCGACGACAGCGTCGATCCGGCCCGGCCGCCATCGGTTGTCGGTGATCCACCACATTGCTTACAGCGCTGCGCGTCGCGCACGGCACCGACGGTTACAAATCAGCGGTGCGCAGTGCGCCGACAATACCCCGCTTCGGCGGCAAGCCGACAATCAACGAGGAAGGGTCGAACGTGTTCAAGAATGTGATGGTGTACCGCATGGTGTCGGCGTGGACGATGACGCAGGCACAACTCGAACAGGCGCTGGACAAGGCGCGTTTCGAGCCCTGCGGTGCGTCGCAGGAGAAGTCGGTCGGTTGGGTCGAGCCCCGGGGCCAGGCCCACGGGCCGCTGGTGGAGATCGTCGGCGGCCAATGGCTGCTCAAGCAGGCCGTGGAAAGCAAATCCGTGCCGGCGTCGGTGGTCAAGCGCAAGGTGCAGGAGCGCGCCGACCAGATCGAGGCCAGCACCGGCCGCAAGCCCGGCAAGAAGGAAAAACGCGACCTGGCCGAAGACGTGCGCCATGCGCTGCTGCCGATGGCGTTCACCAAGCAGTCCAGCGTGCTGGTCTGGATCGACCCGCAGGCGGGGCAGCTGGTGCTGGACGCCGGCAGCCAGGCCAAGGCCGACGAGACCATGACGGC
>JBFIDI010000695.1:0-2233 GCA_041581405.1 Burkholderiaceae bacterium | reverse complement strand
CAGGTACAACTTCTCGGCCTCGCCGAGGTCGTGCACGCCGAACTGCTCGAGCACCTGCTCGAGGATCATCCGGTGCAGGTCGTCGATCAGCGTCCAGCCCAGTTCGCCCGACATCACCCGGCGCATTGCCGGCTGGTAGCCGGCGCGCCAGGCCAGCGCAAACGCACCCGCGTCCACCCGGGATCCCAGCGCCTGTGCGACCTCGCGACGGATGCCGCCATGCCAGTCGACCACGGTTCCGAACACGTCGAATGCCAGGACCCGGGGTGCAAGTGGTTTCATGCCGCGATGTTACCCATGATCGGCCCGGGCCGGAAACCGGGGCGGCACCGCAGCCGCGCGCCCGGTTGCGTGGTCAGGCAGTTTGGCTACACTGGGACTCAACTCAGCTCTGGTCACAGGAGGCGCCATGAAACCGATCGTTGAACTGCTGCACAAGCGCGATTCCACCGTGTACAAGGTCGCGCCCGACGTGACGGTGTTCGATGGCCTCAAGCTGCTGTCCGACTACGGCGTGGGTGCGATGCTGGTGATGGAGGGTGACAAGCTGGTCGGCGTGTTGTCCGAACGCGACTACACGCGCAAGGTGGCATTGCAGGGCAAGAACTCGCGCGAGACACGGGTGGCCGAGATCATGACGCGCGACGTCATCACCGTCGGCCCGCAGACCCGCACCCGCGAATGCATGGCCCTGATGAGCCAGCACAAGATCCGCCACCTGCCGGTCGTGGACAACGGCAAGGTGCTGGGCATGATCTCGATCCGCGACATCATGGACGACATCATTGTCGACCACGAGCAGACCATCGCCCAGCTGCAGACCTATATCAGCAGCTGAGCGGGCGCCCCGGCCGGGCGCTGGTCAGCTCTTGGAGCGCCAGCCCGGCTGTTCGTGATCCAGCCTGCGCTTGATGGCGGCGAAGAACAGGTCGCTCTGCGCGCGTTCACCGGCGATCTGCGCCGCCACGGCGCGACAGTCGTCCTCGGCGATTTCACGCAACGGCCGGCCGCCGGCCGCCTGCATGGCCAGGCCCTGGTGCATGCAGGCACGCTCGAGGTAATACAGGTCGTCGAAGGCCCAGGCCATGGTGGCGCCGGTGACCGTCACGCCGTGGCTGGCACTGAACATCACCTCCTTGCCTTCCATCGCGCGCCCGATGCGCGCGCCTTCGTTCTCGTCGAGCGCGATGCCGCCATAGCTGTCGTCGTAACCGATGCGGCCCCAGAAGCGCAACGCGTTCTGGTGGCACATCGCCAGCCGCCCGCCCTCGATCAGGGTCAGGGCCGTCGCATACGGCATGTGGGTATGCAGGATGGCCTTGGCGTGCGGATTGAGCCGATGGATCCAGGAGTGGATGAAAAACGCGCTGGGTTCGATCGCGTGCCGGCCTTCGATGACCGAGCCCTGGCCGTTGATCAGCAACATGTCCGACGCGCAGACCTCCTCCCAGTGCAGGCCCTGCGGATTGATCAGGTAACGGTCGGGCGCGACCTCGAGCGAAAAATGGTTGCACACCCCTTCGCTCAGCCCGAGCCGGGCGGCCCAGCGCAGGGCGGCGGTGAGGTCTTCGCGTTCGTTGGGGTGGCTGGTCGGTGTCATGCAAGGTCTCCCGCGTCGGATCTGATGGACGCCCATTATCTGCAAGCCGCCACCGATGCCGGGCCGGCCGGCGCGGCCAGCACCGCTACTCCGACGGCCGCGTCTGCGTCAACCCCGTCGGTGGCCCGTCGATCGCGGTCCAGCCGCCGTCCACCGACAGGGAACTGCCGGTCACGTAGCTGGACGCGTCCGAGGCCAGGAACGCAATAGCCGCGCCCACCTCCGACGGCTGCCCCCAGCGGTTGAACACCGTGTGGGCGGCGTAGGTGTCGTAGATCTCCGGGCGTTCCTTCAGCGGCGCGGTCAGCCGGGTCTCGATGACGCTGGGCATGACGGCATTGACACGCACACCGGACTCGCCGACCTCGGCGGCAAAACCCTTGACCAGTTGCGCAATGCCGGCCTTGCTGGCGCCATAGATGCCCAGGCCTGGCTCCAGCGTGACGGCGCGCATAGACGAACACAGGATCAGGCTGCCGCTGCGGCGCCGCGTCATCGGGCGGCCGAATGCGCGCAGGAAGTGGAAGGCGCCCTTGAGGTTCAGGTTCATGACCTGGTCGAACTCGTCGTCGGTGTAGTCCAGGATGCGCTTGCGGATGTTGAGCGCCGGGGTGGACACGGCCACGTCCACCT
>JBFIDI010000694.1:0-2245 GCA_041581405.1 Burkholderiaceae bacterium | reverse complement strand
TCGTTGTCCGCCAGCGCCTTGGCGGCCGCCTGCACCGCGGTCATGAAAGCCTTGGGATTGACCGGCGTCACGCCCACGGTGCCACGCACCGCGATCGCCTTGAGGTTCTTCGAACCCATCACCGTTCCCACGCCCGAGCGCCCGGCCGCGCGGTGCATGTCGTTGACGATGCAGGCATAACGGCAACCGGTCTCGCCGGCCTGGCCGATGGACGCGACCCGGATCAGCGGATCCTGGTGCGCCGCCTTGATCGCCGGTTCGGTCTGCCACACGGTCTTGCCCCAGAGGTGGGAGGCATCACGCAACTCGGCCTTGCCGTCCTCGATATACAGGTACACCGGCGTGGGCGAGCGCCCCTGCAGGATCACCATGTCCCAGCCGGCCTGCTTGAGTTCGCCGCCGAACTGGCCGCCCGAGTTCGAACAGGCGATGGCCCCGGTCAATGCGCCCTTGGTCACGGCGGACCAGCGGCCACCGGTCGGCGACATCGTGCCGGTCAGCGGCCCGGTGGCGATGATCAGCTTGTTGTCCGGCGACAAGGCGTCCACCGCCGGGTCGATCTCCTCCATCAGGTACTTGGTCGCCAACCCGCGCTGGCCGAGGTATTGCTCGGCCCACTGCCGGTTCAGCGGTTCGGACCTGCAGGTCCCCGCGCTCAGGTCCACCCTCAACACCTTGTGATGCCAGCCCATGATGTCTACCTCCTGTGTGATCGCCCCGGCGCAGCGGCGCCGCCTGCGCGTACCCGGCCAGTCTAATCCAAGGGCGCACCATCACCATCGGCCGGCGCCTGGCCGTCGATGTAATACCAGCGCCCGTGCTCGCGCACGAAACGGCTGAGCTCGTGCATGCGCTGGGCCCGGCCCGCGCTGTCGCGGCAACGCGCGACGAACTCGACCACGCCGGCATCGCCGCTTTCTTCGGCATGGCGCACCTCGAGCCCCAGCCACTTGACGGGGTACAGCTCCAGGTCGCCCGGAGACGTGGATCCATGCCAGGTCGCCAGCAGGTAGTCCGGCAGATGGCGGGCATACGCGCTGTAGCGTGAACGCATCAGCGTCTCGGGGGTCGGCGCATGGTCGCCCTGCGCCATGCCGGCGTGCCAGCGCCCGCAGCAGTCGGCATAAGGCAGCTCCGAGCCGCAGGGGCACGGCGTGCGGCTGTCCGCGGGGTTGCGCTTCATGATTCCCCCAAGGTGCTGACGAAGGCCCGGATATCGGGGCGCAGGCCGTCGCGCGGCTTGTTGCGCGACACGGTGCCGATATTGACGCAACACACGGGCGCCTCGTCATCGGCGAGCGCCAGCAATGCGCGCAGCCGGTTCGATACCATGGCCTTGCCGCTGGTCAGGCCGGCGCCGAAGCCCATCGCGTGGGCACCCAGCAGCAGGTTCTGGATGGCCGCACCCATCGATACCATGCGCTCGAGCGCCGGTGTGTCGGGCTCGCGCCGGCCCAGGCAGGCCACGGCCACCATCAGCAACGGGGCGCGGTGCGCCTTCTCGCGTGCCGACGCCAGCTGCTCGGGCGTGGCGCCGGGATCACGATCGGACAAGGCCTGGGCAAACACCTCGGCCAGCCGATGGCGCTGCGCCTGCGGCACGATGACGAAACGCCAGGGCGTGAGTTGCCCGTGGTCGGGGGCGGCGGCGGCCAGCGCCAGCAGGCCCTCCAGCTGCGCGGCATCGGGCCCCGGCTCGACCAGGCGGCGCGGCGTGACGTTGCGCCGCGAATGCACCAGCGACTGCGCAAATGCCCAGCTCTCGCCGGCTGGCGGGTGCTCCCCGCCGGCCGCTGGCCCACCCGTGCCTGTCCCGTTTCCACCCGCGTACGACTTCATCAAGCTTGCATCCCGATCGGCGACACTGGTGTGCCAATCCCCTATTGTGCAGCCGTGCGCAAGGGCCCGAAAACCGATCCGTGTGATGATCGATGTCTTTACCGCAATCGAGAAAACTCCCCATGGCAAGCAACCACGACGACCTCAGCATGGCGCTGTTCTGCGACTTCGAGAACGTCGCGCTCGGCGTTCGCGACATGAGCCACGAAAAATTCGACATCAAGCCCATCCTCGAGCGGCTGCTGCTCAAGGGCAGCATCGTCGTCAAGAAGGCCTACTGCGACTGGGATCGCTACAAGGGTTTCAAGGCCACGATGCACGAGGCCAATTTCGAGCTGATCGAAATCCCGCATGTACGCCAGTCCGGCAAGAACTCGGCCGACATCCGGCTCGTCGTCGACGCGCT
>JBFIDI010000693.1:0-2251 GCA_041581405.1 Burkholderiaceae bacterium | reverse complement strand
TGCGCGGCGTTGTGCACGGCGATGCTGGCATTGGTGGCACCGGGTCCGCGGGTCACGAAACACACGCCGGGGCGGCCACTGAGCTTGCCCTGGGCCTCGGCCATGAACGCCGCACCACCCTCCTGTCGACAGGCAACGAAGCGGATCTTCTCTCGGTGCGCATAAAAACCGTCGAGCACGGCCAGATAACTTTCGCCGGGAACACCGAAACAGGTCTCGATTCCCTGGGCGATCAAGGCCTCGACGAGTACATGGCCGCCCAGGCGAGACGGCGTGGAGGCGGCAGGAGATGACGATGAGGAGTTGCTGTTCATGGCGTGACTCTAAGCCAAGCCGCAAGCCGGCGCACCAAGGGCCATCGGCGCGTCCATTACCATCGGTATCGCGCAACAAGTTTGTCCAGTGCCGATCCGTGGCCGGAAATTTTTCGCCGCGGCATGATCCGCATCCGGTGGCGGCCGGACACGCAGGAGGAAGCCGTCATGAGCCAGATTCTGTTCGACTACACCAAACAAGATGCCAGCGGCGCCAGTTGTGTGGCGCAGGCCTGGGCCAAGGCACCGCCGTCGCTGACGCCGCTGCAACGCGACCAGCTCAAGGTGCGCGCCAGGGATCTGCTCAAGCAACACGATGCTGTGCTGGTGGCGCACTATTACGTCGACGGCGATCTGCAGGATCTGGCACTGGAGACCGGCGGCTGTGTCGCCGACTCGCTGGAGATGGCCCGTTTCGGGCGTGATCATCCGGGCCGCACGCTGGTTGTCGCCGGCGTGCGTTTCATGGGCGAGACGGCAAAGATCCTGAGCCCTGAAAAACGGGTCCTGATGCCCGATCTGGACGCCACCTGTTCGCTCGATCTGGGCTGCCCGCCGGAGCAGTTTGCCGCCTTCTGCGACGCCCATCCCGATCGCGAAGTCGTGGTCTATGCCAATACCAGCGCGGCCGTCAAGGCGCGTGCCGACTGGATGGTGACCAGTTCATGTGCATTGGCGATCGTCCAGCATCTGCAGGCCCGGGGCAAGAAGGTCCTGTGGGCACCCGATCGCCATCTCGGCCGTTATATCCAGCAGGCCAGCGGTGCGGACATGTTGATGTGGAACGGTGCCTGCATCGTGCACGACGAATTCAAGGGCATCGAGCTGGAATTGCTCAAGGAGCAGCATCCGCAGGCCAAGGTGCTGGTCCATCCGGAGTCGCCCGAAAACGTCGTGCGCCAGGCCGATGTCGTCGGTTCGACGACGCAATTGCTCGACGCCGTTCGCACGCTCGATGCATCGACCTTCATCGTTGCCACCGACAACGGACTGATGCACAGGATGCGCCAGCTCGCGCCGGGCAAGACGCTGATCGAGGCGCCGACCGCCGGCGACAGCGCCACGTGCAAGAGTTGTGCGCACTGCCCCTGGATGGCGATGAATGCCCTGCAAGGCGTGATCGACTGCCTGCACGATGGCAGCGGCGAAATCCTGGTCGACGAGCCGGTTCGCGTTCGCGCACTCGGCTGCATCGACCGCATGCTGGACTTCGTGAAGGCCAATCCGTCCGCGCTCAAGAGCAAGGGGCTGGTGCCGCGAATCGGCGCCGCCTGAGCTGTTTTGCCACGCGGCGATCCCGGCCATGTACAAATTCAACGAAAACCTCGAACAGGCGCGGCAGCGCAACATCCGCGACGCGCTGGCCGAGGATATCGGTCAACACGACTGGACCGCCGAGCTGGTTCCGGCCGACCAGCGGATCAAGGCGCGGCTGCTCGTGCTCGAGGATGCCATCCTGTGTGGTCGCGACTGGTTCGAAGGCTGCATGCGCGCCCTCGACCCGCAAGCCGGCCTCGCCTGGAAAATGGCCGACGGCGCCAGATTGCTGGCAGGCCAGGAGGTCTGCGAGATCACCGGCAATGCCCGCGCCTTGTTGTCGGCCGAGCGCCCGGCATTGAATTTTCTGCAGCTGATGTCGGCCACTGCGACGCTCACGCGGGCCCATGTCGAGGCCATCGCCGGCGCCTCGACCAACCCCAGGGGCTGCGCCATCCTCGATACCCGCAAGACCATACCCGGCCTGCGCCAGGCGCAGAAATATGCGGTACGCACCGGTGGCGGCAAGAACCAGCGCCTGGCGCTGTGGCACGGCATACTGATCAAGGAAAACCACATTGCGTCGGCCGGCGGTATCCCGCAGGTGCTGACCACGGCAAAAGCGCTGGGCGCCGGCGTCGATATCCAGATTGCGGTCGAGTCGCTGGACGAATTGCGCC
>JBFIDI010000692.1:0-2260 GCA_041581405.1 Burkholderiaceae bacterium | reverse complement strand
TGCTTGCGCATGTCGAAGTTGCGTGCCTCGACCTTGCGCTGCGCGCTCTCGATGCTGCGGGTCACGATGCCGGCCTCGATCGCCTCGCCATCGGGCATCTTGAGCCGATCCATGATGGCGCGCACCCGGTCGCCCGCGAAGATGCGCATCAGCGCATCGTCCAGGCTCAGGTAGAAGCGGGAAGAGCCCGGGTCGCCCTGGCGGCCGGAACGACCGCGCAGCTGGTTGTCGATGCGCCGCGACTCATGGCGCTCGGTGGCAATGATGCGCAGGCCGCCATTGGCGGTCACGGCATCGTGGTCCTTCTGCCACTGGGCACGCAGCTCCGCGATCTTCTGTGTGCGCGCCGCTTCGTCCAGCGATTCGTCGGCCTGCACGGCCTCGACCAGTTTGTCGACATTGCCGCCCAGCACGATGTCGGTCCCGCGACCGGCCATGTTGGTGGCAATGGTGATCATCTTGGGCCGACCGGCCTGCGCAACGATGTCCGCTTCGCGGGCGTGTTGCTTGGCGTTGAGGACCTGGTGCGGGAGCTTCTCCTTGTCGAGCAGCTGATCGATGATCTCGGAGTTCTCGATCGAGGTCGTGCCCACCAGCACCGGCTGGCCACGCTCGTAACACTCCCGGATGTCCTGGATCGCGGCCGCGTATTTCTCCTGCGTCGTCTTGTAGACCCGGTCGAGCTGGTCTTCGCGCTTGCTCGGTCGGTTGTGCGGAATGACGACGGTCTCCAGGCCGTAGATCTCCTGGAACTCGTAGGCCTCCGTGTCGGCCGTTCCGGTCATGCCCGCCAGCTTGCCGTACAGGCGGAAATAGTTCTGGAACGTGATCGACGCCAGCGTCTGGTTCTCGGCCTGGATGGCCACGCCTTCCTTGGCCTCGACCGCCTGGTGCAGTCCGTCGCTCCAGCGCCGGCCCGACATCAGGCGCCCGGTGAATTCGTCGACGATGACGATCTCGCCGTTCTGCACGACGTAATGCTGATCCTTGTGATACAGGTGTGCCGCGCGCAACGCGGCGTACAGGTGATGCATCAACGCGATGTTGGCGGGGTCGTACAGCGTCGCGCCCTTGGGCAACAACCCGTGTTCCGCCAGGATGCGTTCGGCGTTCTCGTGCCCCTGCTCGGTCAGGACGACCTGCCGGCCCTTTTCGTCGATCGTGAAGTCCCCGGGCTTGGTCACGCCTTCACCGGTACGCGCGTCGGCCTCGCCCTCCTGGACCGTCAGATACGGCACGATCTTGTTGATCGCCACGTACAGGGCGGTATGGTCTTCCGCCTGCCCGCTGATGATCAGCGGGGTACGCGCCTCGTCGATCAGGATCGAGTCCACCTCGTCGACGATCGCGTAGTTGAGTCCGCGCTGCACCCGGTCCGCGACCTCGTAGACCATGTTGTCGCGCAGATAGTCGAAGCCGAATTCGTTGTTCGTGCCGTAGGTGATGTCGGCCTGGTAGGCGGCCTGCTTGTCCTCGCGCGGCATCTGCGGCAGGTTGACGCCGACCGTCAGGCCCAGGAAGTTGTACAAGCGGCCCATCCACTGCGCGTCGCGCCCGGCCAGGTAGTCGTTGACCGTCACCACATGCACGCCCTTGCCGGTGAGCGCGTTCAGATAGACCGGCAACGTGGCGGTCAGCGTCTTGCCCTCGCCGGTCCCCATCTCCGATATCTTGCCGTTGTGCAAGGCCATGCCGCCGAGCATCTGCACATCGAAGTGGCGCATCTTCATGACGCGTTTGGACGCTTCTCGCACGACGCCGAACGCCTCGGGCAACAACGCGTCGAGCGAGGTGCCACCCGCCACACGGCTCTTGAACTCGTCCGTCTTCGCCCGCAAGGCCTCGTCACTCAAGCCCTCGAGCTCCGCCTCCATGGCATTGATGCGCTTGACCGTGGAGCGGTATTGCTTGAGGAGACGGTCGTTGCGACTGCCGAAGATTTTTGTCAGGAAGTTGGTTGCCATGCATGCACGCCCGACCGGCAAGCCATCAATGGCCACCCGGGAGGCGTAATCCTTTTGTCAAACAGGATGGAAAGTGGGGTCGCCGCGACCAAACACAAGCGTGACGCCGTGTCTGCCCACAGGCAACCAAGCGGCGATTTTACCTGCGCTCGGTCTTGGCCTTGACCGGACGGGCCGACGTGCTCGCGCGCGCCGCCGCCGGGGCCGCCCGGCTCGCCTGTTGTTGCGCGACCAGCGAGTCGCCGGCGGCCAGGAACTTCTGGGGATCCTGCGGCACGCCGCTGACCAACACCTCG
>JBFIDI010000691.1:0-2315 GCA_041581405.1 Burkholderiaceae bacterium | reverse complement strand
GGTCTACGTGCAACCCCACCCGGTCTACGTCCAGCCGCACCCGGTGTTCATCCGGCCGCCGGCCCATGTTTACCAGCACGGAAAGCATCACGGAAAGGCGCGCCACGGCTGGCGCCATGTCCAGTGGGAGCGTGCCCATCTGCACGACCACCGTAAGCACAAGGGCCATGGCGGGAAACACGGCGGGCACCGGCACTGAGTGCCTGCCCGGCGTCTTGATCGGCATTCCGATCACCGCGGCATCGGCCGTGCGGCTCATCGACTCGCATCGATACCCGCCTCAGCGACCAGCCAGTCGCGCAGACTCACCGCCTCCGCCCGCAACTTGCCTCTGCGTGACGCAACGAGGTAGATCGGCTGGTCCGTCGTCACGGCTTGCGGCACCGGCCGCACCAGCAGGCCTTGCCCGATCAGCGGCTGCACCAGGTGCCGCCAGCCCAGCGCCACGCCCTGCCCTTCGATCGCCGCCTGCAGCACGACGGAATAGTCGTTGAAGCGGAACAGTTTCGTGCTGCGCCCGAACGTGACGCCGAACCGCGCCAGCCAGCCGGACCAGCCCAGGCGCGGCCGGTACCGCTCCTCCAGGTGCAGCAGGCTTGCCCGCGTCAGCGCCTGTACATCGGCCATGGCGCCGTGCTCGCGCAGGTAGGCCGGGCTGCAGACCGGAAAGATCTCCTCGTCGACGAAATGCCAGCGCTGGTGCTGCGGGAATTCGCCGGTGCCCAGCGTGATCGCCAGGTCGATGCGTTCGCGGCCCAGGTCGAGGTCGGTGTCGGTGGTGATGCAGCGCAGCTCGATGTCCGGATGTTGCTGCTTGAAGCGGGCGATTCGCGGCAGCAGCCACCAGGTCGCGGTGGCGGTGGACACGGCCAGCGTCACCTGCGGGCCGCTGGCCATCGCCCGCACCTCGCTCAGGGCCTGGTCGATCAGCGTCAGGCCGAGTTGCGCCTGCTCCATCAGGTGGCGACCCGCCTCGGTGGTCTCGACACCCTTGTGGCGCCGCGCGAACAGCGCCACGCCCAGTTCGTTTTCGAGTTCGCGCATCGCGTGGCTGATCGCAGGCTGGCTGATCGACAACTCCTCGGCCGCGCGCGTGAAGCTGCCGGTGCGGGCAGCCGCCTCGAACGTGATCAGGTTCGCCATCGCCGGCAACTGGAATCGTCTGGCCATGAGCACATCTTATGGCAAGGATGAAAACGCGTGCCGGTCACAAGCCGCCGGATTCTTTTTACGATGGGCGCCATTCGGCAGATCCGCTGCCGCCCACCAGGCCCCACGACATGAGCGACACTGATACCAAACGGCACCGCCGCGGCGGCCGCGAGCGGCGCGACCCGAACGCCAGGCCGGCTGCGCCGCCCTATATCCGGCGCAACATCCCGACCTACGACGTCATGGGCGAGGAGAACCTGCAAAAGATCGAGGCCGCGGCCGACCGCATCCTGGCCGAGGTCGGCATCGACATCCGCGACGACGACGCCTGCCTGGCGCTGTTCCGCAAGGCCGGCGCGAAGATCGACGGCATGCGGGTGCGTTTCGAGCCCGGCCACCTGCGCGAGATCCTGAAGTCCGCGCCGAAGGAATTCACCCAGCACGCGCGCAACCCGGCGCGTTCGGTGCAGATCGGCGGCAACAACGTGGTGTTCGCCCCCGCCTACGGTTCGCCGTTCGTGATGGACCTGGACAAGGGCCGGCGCTACGGCACGCTGGAGGATTTTCAGAACTTCATCAAGCTGGCGTACAACTGCCCCTGGCTGCACCACTCCGGTGGCACGGTCTGCGAGCCGACCGACGTGCCGGTCAACAAGCGGCACCTGGACATGGTCTATGCCCACATGCGGTATTCCGACAAGGCCTACATGGGCTCGATCACGTCGGAGCAACGCGCCGAGGACTCGGTCGAAATGAGCCGGCTGCTGTTCGGCGCCGAATTCGTCGACCGCAACTGCGTCGTGCTGGGCAACGTGAATGTCAACTCGCCGCTGCTGTGGGACGGCACGATGACGACCGCCGCACGCGCTTATGCCCGTGCCAACCAGGCCGCCGTCATCGTGCCCTTCATCCTGGGTGGCGCGATGGGGCCGGTCACCAATGCCGGCGCCATCGCGCAGTCGCTGGCCGAGACCATGGTCGGCTGCGCGATCACGCAACTCGAGCGCCCGGGCGCGCCGGTGGTGTTCGGCAACTTCCTGTCCAGCATGTCGCTGCGTTCGGGCTCGCCGACCTTCGGCACGCCCGAGCCGGCCATCGGCTCCATGGTGATCGGCCAGCTCGCGCGCCGGCTCGGGCTGCCGCTGCGTTGCGCCGGCTCGTTC
>JBFIDI010000690.1:0-2334 GCA_041581405.1 Burkholderiaceae bacterium | reverse complement strand
TGGACCTGCCACCGCGTGCGACCGCCGGCGGCCAGCTGCAGCTGCCGGGCTCCAAGAGCATCTCCAATCGCGTCCTGCTGCTGTCCGCGCTGTGCGAGGGCACGACGACCTTGCACGCGCTGCTCGATTCCGACGACACCCGCGTCATGCTGCAAGCCTTGCGCACGCTGGGCTGCACCGTGGAGCACGAAGAAAACACCGTGCGTATCGGCGGCCTGGGCGGCACCCTGCCCCAGGACCGGGCCGACCTGTTCCTGGGCAATGCCGGGACGGCGATGCGGCCGCTGACCGCCGCGCTGGGGGTGCTCGGTGGCGACTTCAGCTTGCGCGGCGTGCCGCGCATGCACGAACGCCCCATTGGCGACCTGGTCGACGCCCTGCGCCAGCTCGGCTGCCGGATCGACTATCTCGAACAATCCGGTTACCCGCCCCTGCGCATCGGCCGGCCGCAACTGGTGCTGGACAAGCCGATTGCCGTGCGCGGCGATGTGTCGAGCCAGTTCCTGACCGCCTTGCTGATGGCACTGCCACTGGTCGCACGCCACGACATCGTCATCGACGTGCAAGGCGAGCTGATCTCCAAGCCGTATATCGCGATCACGCTCAACCTGCTCGGGCGTTACGGCGTGCATGTCCGTCGCGATGGCTGGAGCCGGTTCACGATCCCCGCGGGCAGCCGGCTGGTCTCGCCCGGCGACCTGCACGTCGAGGCCGACGCTTCGTCGGCCAGTTATTTCATCGCGCTGGGCGCGATTGCGCCGGGCAACGGACAGGCCTTGCGCATCAACGGCGTCGGTGCGGACTCGATCCAGGGCGACATCCGTTTCATCGAGGCAGCGCGGGACATGGGCGCGCAGGTGCTCAGCGGCCCGAACTGGCTCGAAGTGTCGGGCCCCGGTCCGGACGGACGGCTGCGCCCCATCGACCTGGACTGCAACCATATTCCGGATGCGGCGATGACGCTGGCCTTGATGGCCTTGTACGCGGACGGCACCAGCACCCTGCGCAACATCGCCAGCTGGCGCGTCAAGGAAACCGATCGCATCGCCGCCATGACGACCGAGCTGCGCAAGTTCGGCGCCCGGGTCGAAGAAGGCGAAGACTACCTCCGCATCACGCCGCCGGCCAGCCGGGCCGACTGGCGCGCGGCCAGCGTCGACACCTACGACGACCACCGGATGGCGATGTGCCTGTCGCTGGCGGCATTCAACCCGGCCGCACTGCCGGTGCGCATCCGCGACCCGAAGTGCGTGGCCAAGACCTTTCCCGAATACTTCGAGACCTTGTTCTCCGTCGTGCAGACGCCGTTGCAGCAGATCCCGGTCATTTGCGTGGATGGGCCGACGGCTTCGGGCAAGGGCACGCTGGCAGCCGAACTGGCCCGGCGACTGGGTTACCAGTTCCTGGATTCGGGCGCGTTGTACCGCATCACCGCGTTGGCCGCCACCCGGGCCGGCCTGGCGCTCGACGCCAGCGGCGAGGCGGCCATCGCCGCCATGGTCAGGACCTTGCAGATCCATTTCGTGGACGGCCGCATCCTGCTGGGCGACGAAGACGTCAGTGACCTGGTACGCACCGAGGCCATGGGCATGAACGCCTCCAGGGTGTCCACGCTGCCGGCCGTGCGCAACGCATTGATCGACCTGCAACATGCGGCGCAGCGCCTGCCGGGCCTGGTGGCGGACGGGCGCGACATGGGTACGGTGATCTTCCCGCAGGCCCGCCTCAAGGTGTTCTTGACCGCCAGCGCCGCGCGGCGCGCGGAACGACGGTATAAGCAATTGATTTCAAAGGGCATTTCAGCTACACTCGGCGATCTTCGCGCTGACCTCGAGGCCCGTGATGCCCGCGACACCGGTCGCAGCACCGCCCCTTTGAAGCCCGCGCAAGATGCCCGGCTACTCGACAACTCGGATCTGACCATTGAAGCATCGGTCGATCAGGTGTTGGAATGGTGGCAAGGCATGCAGCCGTTTCGCAGCGCCTAGGCGCCCAGGAACAAGACACGACGGCCCCGGCTGTCGTGATGGTCCACCCGACTCCTCTCGCGCCTCAATGGCGCACTGGTCGTGTGGTGGACAACGCAACAACCCGCGGTTCATCCGCAAACACAATGTCTGAATCTTTTGCCGATCTCTTTGAAGAGTCACTGAAGCGCTCCGAAACCCGCGTTGGCGAGGTCGTGACCGCCGAAGTGGTGCGTATCGAGCACAACTTTGTGGTCGTCAACGCCGGCCTCAAATCCGAAGCCTATGTGCCCTTGAACGAGTTCAAGAGCGACAAGGGCGAACTCGAAGTCCAGGTGGGCGAATTCGTCTCCGTGGCCATCGTCGC
>JBFIDI010000689.1:0-2340 GCA_041581405.1 Burkholderiaceae bacterium | reverse complement strand
CGGGTCAAGAACGAACTGGTCTCCGAAGAGGTCATCCCCGAGGAACTGGGCGGCAACTCGCCGTTCGTCCCGGTGTCGGCCAAGACCGGCGAAGGCATCGACGCGCTGCTCGAGCAGGTGCTGCTGCAGGCCGAGGTGCTCGAGCTCAAGGCCCCGGTGGAAGCCATGGCCAAGGGCATCGTCATCGAGGCGCGGCTGGACAAGGGCCGCGGCCCGGTGGCCACCGTGCTGGTGCAGTCCGGTACGCTGCAGGCGGGCGACATCGTGCTGGCCGGTTCGACCTACGGCAAGGTTCGCGCGATGCTGGACGAAAACGGCCGCTCGGTGAAGACGGCCGGCCCGTCCATCCCGGTCGAGATCCAGGGCCTGACGGAAGTGCCGCAGGCCGGCGACGAGTTCATGGTGTTGCCGGAAGAGCGGCGCGCACGCGAGATCGCGACCTACCGCGCCGGTCGTTTCCACAACACCAAGCTGGCCAAGCAGCAGGCCGCCAAGCTGGAGAACATGTTCACCGACATGACGGCGGGCGAGGTCAAGACCGTGCCCATCATCGTCAAGGCCGACGTGCAGGGTTCGCAGGAGGCGCTGTCGCAGAGCCTGCTCAAGCTCTCCACCGAGGAGATCAAGGTGCAGCTGGTCTATGCCGCCGTCGGTGGCGTGACCGAGTCCGACGTCAACCTCGCGATCGCGTCCAAGGCCATCATCATCGGCTTCAACACGCGCGCCGACGTCGGTGCGCGCAAGCTGGCCGAGAACAACGGTGTCGACATCCGCTACTACAACATCATCTACGACGCCGTGGACGATCTGAAGGCCGCGATGTCGGGCATGCTCACGCCGGACAAGAAGGAAGAGGTCATCGGCACCGCCGAGATCCGCCAGGTGTTCAAGGTCAGCAAGATCGGCTCGATCGCCGGCTGCATGGTCACCTCGGGCGTGGTGCGCCGCAATGCGCGCCTGCGCCTGCTGCGCGACAACACCGTCATCTTCACCGGCGAACTCGAGTCGCTCAAGCGCTTCAAGGACGACGTGCGCGAGGTCAAGGAAGGTTTCGAGTGCGGCCTGAACGTGAAGAACTACAACGACATCCAGGTCAACGACCAGCTGGAATTCTTCGAAATCCGCGAGGTCGCCCGGACCCTGTAAACACGACAAGCCTGGCACCGTGGCCCGCAAATCCGCAACCCCCAACCGCGCCTTCAAGGTGGCCGATCAGATCCAGCGCGATCTGACGGAGCTGATCGCGCGCGAGTTGAAGGACCCGCGGGTGGGCATGGTCACGATCCAGGCGGTGGAAGTCACGCCCGACTACGCGCACGCCAAGGTGTTCTTCAGCCTGCTGCAGGGCGACCCCGCGCAGACCCAGGAGGGCCTGAACCAGGCCGCCGGTTTCCTGCGCGCCGGCCTGTTCAAGCGCCTGCACATCCACACCGTGCCCACCCTGCATTTCGTGTTCGACCGCACGACCGAACGCGCGGCCGACATGAACGCGCTCATCGCGCAGGCTGTCGCCTCGCGTTCCAAGAACGAGGACTGAACAATCGGGGTCAGATTCCAATTATCGTGATTGGGCGCTGGCCGGCAGAGCCAGCGTATGGGAAACAGACCAGACAACATGGGGCAGAAGCAGCGGGTGCAGCGCAGGGCCGTGCACGGCCTGCTGTTGCTCGACAAGCCGCTCGGCCTGTCGAGCAACCAGGCGCTGCAAAAGGCCAAGTGGCTGCTGCGCGCCGAGAAGGCGGGCCACACCGGCACGCTCGATCCGCTGGCCAGCGGCGTGTTGCCGCTGTGTTTCGGCGCCGCGACCAAGTTCAGCCAGCTGCATCTCGATGCCGACAAGCGTTACCACGCCGTCGCGCGCCTGGGCGTGACCACGTCGACCGGCGACGCCGAAGGCGAGATCGTGCGCCAGCGCCCGGTGGCCGTCGACGCGGCCGCGCTCGCGCAGGTGCAGGCACGCTTCACCGGTGCCATCGCGCAGGTGCCGCCGATGCACAGCGCACTCAAGAAGGACGGCAAGCCGCTGTACGAATACGCCCGCGCCGGCGTGGAGGTGGCGCGCGAGCCGCGCAACGTCGTGATCCACGCATTGCAGCTGTCGCTGGACGAACAGGACGGTGTGCCGTCGCTGGCGCTGCAGGTGCACTGCAGCAAGGGCACCTACATCCGCACGCTGGCCGAGGACATCGGCGAAGCCCTGGGTTGCGGGGCCCAAGTGAGCAGAATTCGGATCTCCGGCAGCACCGGTCCGAATCGCCGGTACCTGATTTTTTCTTCTTTAAACGAACCGGCTCTGAGCTGCTTCTTCAACAAGATCAGCAGCACGAACTCGAACAGGGT
>JBFIDI010000688.1:0-2365 GCA_041581405.1 Burkholderiaceae bacterium | reverse complement strand
GCGCCCGCGCCCGCGCCCGCATGTGATGGTGCCGCCGATACCCGCGACGATGGGCGGCGGTCGTCCCGCCCGGCTCACCGGCACCATCCCGTTCATTCGATTCGGGCCAGGGTGATGCCGGTCGGCATGCCGGGGGTGATTCAGGCCGGGAAGCCGGACGGCGATTCGAGCGGGCCCCACCGGCTCGCTGCGGATCCGTTGGCCTCTGCGGCACCGGCGCCGGCCTTTCGTCAATGGTTCGTGGCCGATCCGCCTGTGCGTACGCGTCAATACTTCCATCGCCCGTCCGGCACGCGCCTGTCGAGCCCCAGCGAACGACCATTGCCTCGCGGGTTCACGGGTTCGGTTTATCCGACAGGCTGCTGCGCGCCCGATCGAGTTGGCTTGCCTGCTCTTTGAAGACAAGGTGTCGACCCGCTTCGGGACGATCCACGCAAAACAAAAGCCCCGCAAACACGTGGTCTGCGGGGCTACCGTAGGTCTGTAGCGGACGACACAAGACCGTATTCTGGCGGAGTGGACCAAGCTTCCAAACCCAGCATTGGTGCGGCTTGTAGCGGGATCATCGGTCGGATGCCTACCAGAATCACCTCCTAATCTCACTTCATTCCAGGTTGCGCGCAAAAAAAGAAAGATTCCCAGCCCTCAAGGGCGCGCGTATCCCGGGGGTTATGTTGTCGTCGTTATCACCGACGAAAGGGCTCTCCATCGCCTAGCGGTGCCGCAACACCTGGTCGGCCACACCTTTTCAAAGTCGCGAGATATTGACCGAGCGTTCCTACTGCTCTCCTACGACGCCTTGATCAAGGGCTACCCCCAACTTCGAACTCAATAATCGTTCTTGCGCCTTGGGCCAAGTCGTGCACAACAACGAGATTGCACGTCAAAAGATCCACACGTCGCAACTTACGGAAACGACGAAACGCTTGATCGCGTCAGGACGTTTCCTTGATACCTTCGACAAATCGGGCGATGAACCTGACCTCGACTCCGCAGCCTAACAACTTCGCAAAGCACTGGGGACGATGGCCATTGCCGCCATCGCCCCCGACAAGAAGCAGTACGCCTCGTTTCGCTCAATGGCTCTAGCGAATCCAGACTTCATCAAGGACTATCACGCCAAGAGCATTTTTCTGGCGCTGAGCAAAAACAACAAATGGTTCTATCCCAAGCCTCTTGCCGCAGGCCTCAGGCAGCCAGACGGCTCATGGCACTTCGGCAACAAGCAGTCCGGCTTCCTCAGCAAAAATTATTCGAAACGGCCTACGACCGCATTGGCAAACACCTCCATGCCGACGACCCATGGAGCCCGAGAAAAAGCGTGCAGAAGTTCGCTTCTGTCCTGCCTGCGATCATTGAAGAAGCTCACGGCCTGATCGAACTACATGCTCGATTCAGTCGCACGCCTGGATTTGAGAGTGTCCGGGTCTTTGCCGCAGACCGTTTTGGCAACCCACCTACGCTGATGATCGCAGTAGCCAAGGGCGAGTTCACCGTCACCTGACCCAGTGCTCGCCTCCGCCAGTTTCGGCAGGTCTGGTTGCGCATCGCTGACAGCGGTCCGCACCTTCTGCACCCTTCCCGGCATGACTGGGGCCATGGCCTTTTCGGTTCGTTCAATCGCAAGGTGAACGTATTCCGGGTTCAACTCAAGTCCGATTGCTTCCCGGTCAAGAGCCAATGCCACCGCTGGCGACGAACCACTGCCCAAGAAAGGGGCAAGCGTGACCATAGCCGATGGCCAACGCAGGATTTCGCCAATATTCCGACGGAGAAATCCGATGTTCGATCTTGATCCGGCCGCCTTGGTGGTGTCCGTTTTGCCTATCTGACCGTTGATCAGACAAACCACCCCTTTTCAGCGATTCGGTTATCGTTCATATCGTATCGCGGGTGAGGTTCCAAACCCGCAAGTTTCGTCAGGCAGCCATCCAGCTGGTCTCCGATTGCGAAGCAAATCATCCCGGCCTCATCCGATATCAGCGACTGGCACTCAGCGTACATGCGTTTGCGCTTCGTTTCATCCAGCTCAATGCGTGCATCAACAATGAGCTTGTCCAGTTTTGGGTTCGAGTAGTGCGTGTCGTTCCAAGGCTGCCCGGTCAAGAACGCCTGCGAGAACTGCAGGTCAGCGGTGGGACGTGTCGACCAGTAGACTGCGCAGAAGGGCGCCTTGAGCCATACGTTTGACCAGTAGCCATCACTGGACACGCGCTTGACCTTCATATCGAAGCCCGCCTTTTTGGCGGACTCCTGGAACAGGATTGCGGCATCCGTCGCACCGTTATAGGCACCTTCGGCGACCTGCAGTTCGAGGGTTCCGCTGAAGCCCGACCTTTTGAGATGGAATGCGGCCTTGTCGGCG
>JBFIDI010000687.1:0-2380 GCA_041581405.1 Burkholderiaceae bacterium | reverse complement strand
TCGACCATCGGCCGCCACTGGCCGACCATCGCGCCGTCGAAACTCAGCTCGGGCTGGCCACCCCGCACGACCGCGATGTCGGTCGTCGTGCCACCCATGTCGGCGACGATGGCGTCGGCCCGCCCGCTCAACGCACAGGCGCCCAGCACGCTGGCCGCGGGCCCGGACAACACGGTGCCGACCGGTCGCCGCAACGCGCGCGCCACGTTGACCAGCGTGCCGTCGCCCTGGACCATCATCAGCGGCGCGTCGACCCGGTGGCGCACCAGCGTGCGGCGCACCGCGTCGATCAGCGCCTTCACGTGCGAGACCATGCGCGCATTGAGCGCGGCCGTCAGCGCGCGGCGCGGCGCCCCCAGGCTGGAGGCGAGTTCATGGCCGCAGGTCACCGGCTTGTCGCACAGCTGCTCGACCAGCGCGCGCAGCTGCAACTCGTGCTCGGGGTTGCGCACGCCGAAACTGGCCGAGATCGCGAACGCAGACACCCGGGGTGCCTGGCGTTCGATCGCCTCGCGGGCCGCGGCCTCGTCGATGGGCACCAGCGCAAAACCGCCGGCATCGTGGCCGCCGGCCAGCGACACGATGGCCTCCGCGCCCAGCAGCTCGAGCAGGCCGCTGGACTTGATCTGCGCGGCGTCGTAGCCGGCCAGCAACACGCACACCGGAGCGCCCTTGCCTTCGACCACCGAGTTGGTCGTCAGCGTGGTGGACAAGGACACCAGGTCGACCTGGGCCAGCAGTTCCTGCGGCAACGGGTCGAGCGCGCCCCCGATGCCGATCGACAGGTCGAACGGCGTGGTCAGGCTCTTGGCCGACGCCAGCACCTGGCGGTCGGCCCCGAGCAACACCGCGTCGGTGAAGGTGCCGCCGGTGTCGATGCCCAGGCTGATCGTCATGCCGGGACCGTCCCGCAAGAGCGCGCGGCCTTATTGGCCCGCTTCACACAACCAGCGCACCAGGTAGTCGGCAAAGCTGCGCCGCACGGTGACCTCGTACTGGATGCCGACATACAGGCACAACACGGTGGCACCGGCCTTCGCGATATGGCTTTGCGCCAGCGCACCGGTGCCGAACACCCGCGGATGCAGGTCCAGCGGGCAGCCGCGCGCCAGCAGGTCGACGCTGCCCGGGCCTTGCAGCGCCAGCGTCGTGAAACCGTGGCCCACGTCGACCACCGCGCTGTGCACGCCGGTCAAGGCCTGCCGCAAGGCCGCGCCCACCGCCTCGCCCTGGCGGTCGCGCAGCTTGAGCAACCACTCGTCGGGGCCGAGCCACAACAGCTGGCGTTGCGGGTCAATGCTGGCGGTGTTGGCCGTGGTCGGCAGGTGCATGCCGGTCACGTCCAGCACCGCCTGGGCGAAACGCGCATCGCCGGCGTCGCCGCGCAGGTTCAGCATGTCGACAAACGGAATCTCGGCCAGGCTGCAGTTGCGCCCGTCCACCTGAAGGTCACGGGCCTTGCGGCCGAGCAGGCCGGCCAGCGGGCTGTTCAGTACGGCGTCATGCATGGAGACGTTTCCCTTCCGGATCGTGGAACACCGGGCTGCAGACGGTGGCCGCCACGTAGCGCCCGTCGGCGAGCGCCGCATGGATCTTCTCGCCCATGCGCTGCTGGCCGGAGCGCACCACGGCCAGGGCGATGGAGCGGCCCAGCGTGGGGCTGTAATAACTCGAGGTCACGTGGCCGATCATCGGCACCGGCGGCGGCGTAGCCCTGGATTGCTCGGTCAGCTGCGTGCCCTCGGGCAACACCAGCTTCTCCTCGTCGGTCAGCAGGCCGACCAGCTGCTTGCGGTCGCTGCGGGCCGTGTCGCTGCGCGCCAGCGAACGCCGGCCCAGGAAGTCCTTGGTCTTGGACACCATGCCGCCCATGCCCAGGTCGTGCGGCGAGATCGATCCGTCCGTGTCCTGGCCGACGATGATGTAACCCTTCTCGGCCCGCAACACGTGCATGGTCTCGGTGCCGTACGGAGTGATGCCGAACTCCTTGCCCGCTTCCATCAGCGCGTTCCACACATGCGCGCCCGCGTTGGACGGCACGTTGACCTCGTACGACAACTCGCCCGAGAAACTGATGCGCATCACCCGCGCCGGCACGCCGGCGGCCTTGGCCGTGCGCCAGCTCATGAACGGGAAGGCCTCGTTCGACAGATCGATCTCGGTCAGCACCTTCTTGACGACCGCGCGGCTGTTCGGCCCGGCCACGGCAAACGTCGACCAGTGGTCGGTGACCGAGGTCATGTATACCTGCATGTCGGGCCATTCGGTCTGCACCCAGCGCTCCAGCCAGCCCAGCACCCGGGCCGCGCCACCGGGGGTGGTGGTCATCAGGAAATGGTTCTCGCCCAACCGCGCGGTGACGCCGTCGTCGAACACCATG
>JBFIDI010000686.1:0-2406 GCA_041581405.1 Burkholderiaceae bacterium | reverse complement strand
CACGTTCCACAACTCGCTGTCCCAGGTGTTGAGCTTCACGCCACCGAGGCTGTTGGAGTGGGCCGAAACACGTCCACGGTCGACCAGCGGAACGACGACGTAACTTTCCTTGGTCAGCATGTCGTTGAGCTTCTTGGCGATGACGGCGCGTTTCTCGACGCCGGCGGTCGAGCTCAGTTCCTTGACCAGCTTGTCGTATTCCGGGTTGCAGTAGCGGTTCATGTTGGTGCCTTGCCACTGGGTCTCCGGACGCGGGATCTTGTCGCAGACGTGTTCGGCCAGGTAACCTTCCGGATCGGTGCCGTCGAAGTTGTTCGCGTACATCTCGACGTCGGCGAAGAACTTCTGGAACGTGTCGGGCGAGCCCGCGTCGCCACCGAAGAACACCGAGCCGGCGATGTTGCGCAACTCGACCTTGACGCCGAGCTCGGTCCACCACTGCTTGATCAGCGCCTGGAAGTTCTGGCGCACGGCATTGGTGGAGGTCTGGTACAGGATCTCCATCTTCACGCCGTCCTTGGCGCGCACGCCGTCCGAGCCCATCTTCCAGCCGGCCTGGTCGAGCAGGGCCTTGGCGCCGGCCATGTCCTGCTTGAGGCAGTCGGTGTTGTTCGAGGCGAACGCGGCGGGCGCCGGCACCAGGTTGCAGGTCGCACGCCCGGCGGGGCCGTAACCGATCTCGACCAGCAGGTCACGGTCGATCGCCATCGACAAGGCCTTGCGCACCCGCATGTCGGTCAGGAACGGGTGCGGATGCTTGGTCGTGGCCCGCATGTCGCCGTGCTTGGGCGACGGGTCGGTCAGGTTCATCTCGATGCGTTCGACCAGGGTGCCGAAGGCCGCCACGGTCTTGCCCTTGCCGCCGGCCTGCATCTTCTTGATCACGTCGGGAGCCAGTTGCAGGTTCCACGCGTAGTCGTATTCGCCGGTCTCCATGACGGCGCGGCCGGCCGCGGCCGCGTCACCACCACCCTTGAAGGTCAGCGTGGCGAAGGCCGGCTTGGCCGGATCGCGGTAGTTCGGGTTGGCGGCCATCTGGATCACGTCGTTGGGGCGGAAGTCCTTGACGACGAAGGGGCCGGTGCCGATCGGGTTGAAGTTCTGCTTGCTGCAGCTGGGGGCCTTCTCTCCCAGGCAGTCCTGGAACTGCGCCTTCTGCAGGATCGGGGTGCCGGCGCCGCCGAACACCGAATACGGGTAGGGTGCGGCGGTCTTGAAGTTGATGCGGATCGTCGAGGCGTCGACGGCGGTCACCTTCTCGACCGGCGCGAAGATGTTGGCCTTGGCGCAGCCCTTGATGCCGGTGCAGTATTCGTAGGTGAAGACCACGTCCGCCGCGGTCAGCGGCGTGCCGTCCGACCATTTCAAGCCCGGCTTGAGCTTGTAGGTGATGGTCTTGAAGTCGGCCGAGAAGCCGCCATTGGCGACCGTCGGGACTTCGGCCGCCAGCCAGGGCACCATTTCGCCCTTCTCGTTGAAGCGGATCAGGGGCTCGAGCACGAGCGAGGCGCTCTCGACGTCCTTGGTGCCGGTCGACAGGTAGGGGTTCAGGATCGACGGCGCCTGCCAGTAGATGATGTTGACGTTTCCGCTGGAGCCGCGCTGGGCCAGCGCGCTCTGGGACAACGCGATCAGCGTTCCCATCGCGATGAGGGTGTATCGGGTTTTCACGTGTGACTCCTTTTCCTTGAGGTGGATGGGTTGCGAAACAGAGCTCATGGCGCCGCCGTGGAACCGGCGGTCGAATCGTTGTTCGGGGAATAGAGGTGGCAGGCCACCTGGCGGCCCGGCTCGATGGCCGTCAGTGCCGGCGCCTGCACATGGCATTGCGGCATCACCTGCGGACAGCGGGTGCAGAACGCGCAGCCCGCCGGCGGATTGGACGGCGACGGCACGTCGCCGGTGAGCACGATGCGCTGGCGTGTCGCCTCGGTCAGCGGGTCGGGTTCGGGCACGGCCGACAGCAGGGCCTGCGAATACGGGTGTTTCGGGTCCTCGTACAACGCGTCTCGCTCGGCCAGCTCGACGATGCGCCCGAGGTACATCACCGCCACGCGGTTGGCGATGTGGCGCACCATGGACAGGTCGTGGCTGATGAACAGGTAGGTCAGGCCGTGCGACTGCTGCAGGTTCTCCAGCAGGTTGACGACCTGGGCCTGGATGGACACGTCGAGCGCGGCGATCGGCTCGTCGCAGACGATGAATTTCGGGTTCAGCGCCAGTGCCCGCGCGATGCCGATGCGCTGGCGTTGGCCGCCCGAGAACTCGTGCGGATAACGGTTGGCGAAATTGCGGTTCAGCCCGACCTGATCGAGCAATTCGTAGATCCGGTCGCGCTGCTCGGCCTTGGACAGCTGGGTGTGCTCGAGCAGCGGTTCGCCGATGATGGAGGCCACCGTCATGCGT
>JBFIDI010000685.1:0-2409 GCA_041581405.1 Burkholderiaceae bacterium | reverse complement strand
CGCCTCCTGCACCGCCGCGTCGACCATGGCCGGGTCGGTGACCGTGATGCCATGACAACCCTGGGCGCGGGCGATCGCCGCGAAATCCGACCCGACCTCGAACCCGGTGTTGCGCAGCGGTCGTTTGGTCAGGACCTGGTTGTACTGTACCCAGCCGAACGCCTGGTTGTTCAGCACCACCCAGGTCACGCCGCAACGCCGTTCGCTGGCCGTGGCCAGTTCGACGATGGACATCTGCATCGCGCCGTCGCCGACGAAACACACGACCTGCTTGTGCGGCCGCGCCAGCTTGGCACCGATGGCGCCGATGGCGCCCATGCCCATCGCGGTCTGCTCGGCCATCGGCACACAGTCGCCGACGTCCAGCACCCGGTAATACGGCCAGTAGTAGCACCACAGGTCGGCCGCGCCGTTTTCCTTCATCAGGATGGTGTCATGGCCGAAGATGCGGTTCACCGATTCGAGCACCTGGCGGGTGCGGATCGGCGTATGCGGCTCGCGGGCCTCGGCGGTGCAGGCCTGCACATAGGCGCGACTGGCGCCGGCCAGCCGGTCGGCCCGCGCCGGGTCGCGCGCATGGCCTTGCCGGTCGAGTTCGGCCAGCATGTCGCGCACGCTGAGCCGCACGTCGCCGGTCACGCCCACCGCCGCGCGCCAGTTCATGTCCAGCGCCATCGGGTCCACGTCCACCTGCACCAGCCGCGCGTCCTTCGGGTACAGCGACCAGCTGTTGGTGCTGAAGGCCTCGAGCCGCGAGCCGAGCACCAGCAGCACATCGGCGTCGTCGTACCAGCTCTTTCCGGCCTGCGTGAAATACAGGCCGATCTGTCCCATCGCGTTGGGACCGTCTTCCGGATAGATGCCCCGTCCGCCGGGCGTCGTCATCACGGCGGCCGCCAGCCGGTCGGCCAGTTGCGCCACTTCGTCCGCCGCGCCCGACACCACCGCGCCGGCGCCACACACGATGACCGGCTGGCGGGCCTGGCGCAGCAGGGTCACGGCCTCGGCCAGCCGGTCGGCGTCGGGCCGGCAGCGGCTGGCCGCGGGCGCCACGGCATAGGCCGGCATGTCGCACTGCTGGTCGGCCAGGTCGGACGGCAGCTCCACGTAGACCGCGCCCGGCCGCCCGCTGCGCGCGGTGGCGAAGGCACGCCGCATGACCCAGGGCACGCGCCGGATGTCGGCCACGCGCTCCATCCACTTGGTGACCGGGCGCATCAGCGTGCGCGAGTCGAGTTCCTGGAACGCGCCCATGCCTTCCTGGTGCTGCACCACGCCGTTGGCGATCGCCACCATCGGCACCGAACCGCAGGTCGCCTCGAGCAGGCCGGTCACCAGGTTGGTGATGCCCGGCCCCGGATTCGAGAACACGACGCCCGGCTGGCCGGTCAGGCGACCCCAGGCATAGGCGCAGGCCACGGCCGACTTCTCGTCGCGCATGAGCACGAACTCGATGTCCGAATGGTCCATCAGGTCGTTCACCAGGTGCTTGGGATTGCCCGGCAGGCCGAAGACATGGGTCACGCCCTCCTGCTTCAGGGCTTCGACGACGGCCTGCCATGGACCCATTGTTGCGTTCGACATTGCTGCTCCTCCTCTTGTTCAGTCGTGGCCGGACACCAGCGCCGGCGGCACCGCTGTCGTTTCGATGCGCGGCACCGCGGCCAGCAGTTCGCGCGTGTACGGATGTTGCGGTTCGGTCAGGATGGCGCGGGCGTCGCCCTGCTCGACCACACGCCCCTTGCTCATCACCAGGATCCGGTCGGCCATGCGCGAGGCCACGCGCAGGTCATGCGTGATGAACACCATGCCCACGCCGTCGCGGGCCTGGATCTCCTCGAGCAACTCGAGGATCTCGGCCTGCACCGACACGTCGAGCGCCGACACCGGCTCGTCGGCCACCAGCAGGCGCGGATGCATCGCCAGCGCGCGGGCGATCACGATGCGTTGGCGCTGGCCCCCGGAGAACTCGTTCGGATACCGGTCGGCCGCCTTCGGGTCGACCTTGACGCGGGCCAGCAGCGCACGCGCCTCGTCCAGCGCCTGTGCACGCGGCGTGCCGTTGGCGATCGGGCCCATCGCGATGCTCTCGCCCACGGTGTGGCGCGGATTGAGCGAGGCGAACGGGTCCTGGAACACCATCTGCACCGCGCGCCGCAACGGGGCGAGCGCATGGGACGGCAAGGCCAGGTAATCGTCGCCCAGGCCTTCGAGGCGGGCCGTTCCGTGGTCTGCATCAGACAGGCGCACCAGCAGCCGCGCCAGCGTCGACTTGCCGCTGCCCGACTCCCCGACCACGGCCACGGTCTCGCCGCGGCCGACCGTCAACGCGACATCGGCGACCGCGTGCGTGGACGTGCCGCGCCGCCACAAGCCGCCGCGGGTGTGCCAGGTCTTGCCCAGCCCGTT
>JBFIDI010000684.1:0-2416 GCA_041581405.1 Burkholderiaceae bacterium | reverse complement strand
GGTAGTCGTACAGGCCCGGGTCGCGCATCGTCATGCCGCCGCCCGCGCCGGCACCCGGCCCAGTTGATCGAGCGTCTCCTGCACCGACAACACGTCGGCGTATTTGACGGCCATGTCGTACAGGTTGGCGAAATGCGGGCCTTCGTGCTTGTCGGCCACGCATTCGATCGGCACGATGGTGCGAAAACTGCGCGACAGGCTGTCGACCACCGTCGCCCGTACGCAACCCGAGGTGGAGCCGCCGGTGACGACGACGGTGTCGACCTTGTGGAAGGTGAAGATCGAACCCAGGTTGGTCTCGAAAAAGGCCGAGGCCATGCGCTTGTTCACGATGATGTCGCGCACCTTGTCGATCTCGAGCCGGTCGTCGAACTCGGCGCGCCGGCTGCCGACCTTGATGTTCTGCAGCGAGTCCGGCGTGTTGGTGCGTGTGCCCCAGACGCCGCAGTCCTCGCCCGACTCCATGTAGGCCACGTAGGTCCACACGACCGGGAACCCCTTGCTGCGGAAGGCCGCGGCCAGCGTATTGACGTGTTCGATCTGCTTCGGGTCGGTCTCGTACGCGGTGGCGAATTCGCCGACGCCGGTATAGGCCTTTTGCAGGTCGATGTTGATCAGCGCCGGCATGGCGCCGAAGCCGAAACGCTTGCGCGTCGGGTTGGCCCTGAAGTCGTCGAAAAGCTGGCGACTGGTCTTGTTCGAGAGTTCCACGGATATTGCCCTTCGTAGACGGTTCGTCGAGACGGGTCTGCACGGCCCGTGTCCCCTGCGCGCCGGCATCGGACGCGCACCGCCACCCGGCGAATTGCGCAACCCGACCGATCGCGTCGAACGATGATGCAACACGTCAATTGTTCTGTCAATGGGACAAATGAGGCCAGCCGCGCACCGCATCGGATCCGGCGCCGCCGCTGGATGCGTCCTACATGCGCACGGGAGGGATTCCGGCCCGCGGTTCGGCGCCGTCCGCTGGCCGACCGTGCATCGATTGCCTAGAGTCGGGAAACCGGAAACTGAAAGGAGAACGTGATGCACAAGACAACGAACCGACGCGCGTGGCGGCGCCTTGCGCGCGCCGTGGCCGCGGGCTGTATCGGCGCGGCCTGCGCCGCGACCGCGATGACGGCAAACGCGCAGGACGCCGACCCGTCCCGCTACGAGCGCGAGGTGCAGGCCTGCCGCAGCGGCAAGACCGCACAGAGTACCGAGACCTGCCTGAAGGAGGCGCGCAATGCGCGCGACGCCCGCAGAAAAGGCCAGCTGGACACCGACGACAGCGCCTTGCTGCGCAATCGCCTGCAACGCTGCGACGCGTTCGAGGGTCGGGCCAAGGCGGACTGCATCACGCGCCTGTCGGAGCACGGCCAGAGCAGCGGCAGCGTGGCGGGCGGCGGCATCCTGCGCTCGGCGGAGACCGTGGTGGTCCAGCCGGATGCCGCTCCGGTCCGGATCGAGCCCCGGACGGACGAACCCGTCATCCTGGTGCCCCGCAAGCCATAGGCGGCGCCGGGCAGCGCGCCCCGTGGCCGCCGGTAGTCCCCGTCCTACGCCGGCATCCGCGAATCCCGGACACGGCACGGGCGCCGCCGCCTATCGCCAGCGCCAGCGGCCTCATCGACACTGGATCCATCGCAGCGAGCCACGCTGCGAACACGCAGAAGCAGCCAACCCGGGTGATCCGTCACCCACCTATGAGGAGTCAAGCGATGTTGCACTACGCCGTTGTTTTCCTAGTCATTGCCCTGATCGCGGCCGTACTCGGCTTTGGCGGCATCGCCGCAAGCGCCGCCGGTATCGCCAAGATCCTGTTCGTGATCTTCGCCGTGCTGGCCGTCGCCAGCTTCCTGTTCGGCCTGATCCGAAAGGGTTGACCCGGCCGCGGGCCGGCGCAACGCCGGGCCGCGGCTCCCGCATCCATTGCCAACTGTTGCACACCATTCGATACAAGGAGGACCCATGAAAGACCACACCATCCAGACCCAGTCACCCAATATGGTCGACCAGGCGGCCGACTCGGCCAGCCGCGTCATCCATTCCACCCAGCAGGCCGCGGACCAGGCGCTCGAAGGCCTGGACCACAAGGTCAAGCATTTGCGCGAGCAGGCGTCCCCGCGTTATGAAGACGCCGCGCAGCGGACCCAGGAGCTGGCGGACCACGGCATGCAGACCGTGCGCGACACCTCGCGCCGCCTGCGCGAATCCGCGCACCACGTGGCCGACGGAACGCGTCAATACGTGCGCGCCGAGCCGGTCAAGTCAGTGCTGATCGCCGCCGCCACCGGAGCCCTGCTGATGGGCGTGGCCAGCCTGCTCGCCCGCTCCGGTCGCTGAACACGCGCCTGGCGGAACCGAACCCCCGCAGCGCATGGCGCTGCGGGGGTTTTTTCTGGCACATGGCCGGCTCCGCCGCGTCAGC
>JBFIDI010000683.1:0-2424 GCA_041581405.1 Burkholderiaceae bacterium | reverse complement strand
CAAGTCCTACCCCTACTACGACGCCGCCGTCAAGGCGCTGGTGTTCGGCGCCGACTCCGAAGCCGTCTCCTCCGGCCGCGTCGCCACCGTGCAGGCCGTCGGCGGCACCGGCGGCCTGAAGATCGGCGCCGATTTCCTGAAGAAGCTCAGCCCGAACGCCGTCGTGCTGATCAGCGACCCGAGCTGGGAGAACCACCAGGCCTTGTTCACCAATGCCGGCTTCACGGTCAAGACCTATCCGTATTACGACGCGGCGAACCGCTCGATCAACTTCACCGGCATGCTGGCGGCACTGGACGCCGCAGCGGCCGGCACCATCGTCGTGTTGCACGCCTGCTGCCACAACCCGACCGGTTACGACATCACGCCCGCGCAGTGGGACCAGGTCGTGGCCGTGTGCAAGGCACGCAAGCTGACGCCTTTCCTCGACATGGCCTACCAGGGCTTCGGCTTCGGCATCCAGGAAGACGGCGCGGCGGTCCAGAAATTCGTTGCCGCCGGCATGAGTTTCCTGGTCTCGACCAGCTTTTCCAAGAGCTTCAGCCTGTATGGCGAACGCGTCGGCGCGCTCAGCGTGTTGTGCGAATCCAAGGACGAAGCCGCACGCGTGCTGAGCCAGCTCAAGATCGTGATCCGCACCAACTACAGCAACCCACCCACCCATGGCGGCGCCGTCGTCGCCGCGGTGATGACCGACCCGAAGCTGCGCGCATTGTGGGAAGAAGAACTCGCCGGCATGCGGGTGCGCATCAAGTCCATGCGCCAGAAACTCGTCGACGGCCTCAAGGCCGCCGGCGTGCAGCAGGACATGGGCTTCATCACCCAGCAGGTCGGCATGTTCAGTTATTCGGGCCTGAGCAAGGACCAGATGGTGCGCCTGCGCAACGAATTCGGCGTCTACGGCACCGACACCGGCCGCATGTGTGTCGCCGCGCTGAACGACAAGAACATCGACCACGTCTGCGCATCGATCGCCAAGGTGGTGTGACGCCGGGACACGGCGCCGCCGACGCGGCGACCGACGAGGCGGCATTGGCGGCGCGTTTCGTCGACCAGGCGCTGCAGAACCCCCACAACCGGGCCATTCTCGAACGGCTGCCGTCGCTGGGCCTGCCCGACGCCTGGCTGGTCGCCGGCTGCCTGTTCCAGACCGTCTGGAACCTGCAGGCCGGTCGGCCGCCGACCGCCGGCATCAAGGACTACGACCTGTTCTACTTCGATGCCGACGACCTGTCGGAGCAGGCCGAAGCCGCCGTCGGCCAACGGGTCGACGCCTGCCTGCGCGAGTGGAGCGTGACCGTCGAGGCCAAGAACCAGGCCCGCGTCCACACCGGGTATCCGCAGTGGTTCGGTCGCCCCTACCCCGCGCTCACGAGTTCCCGCGACGGCATCGACCGTTTCCTGGTGCCGTGCACCTGCGTCGGCCTGCGCGACGCCAGCGGCACGCCGGCGTCGCTGTACGCGCCTTACGGACTGGACGAGTTGTACCGCGGCGTGTTGCGTCCCAATGCCTTGTGCGACCACCGCGAGTTGTTCCGCGCCAAGGCGCGGAGTTACCGCGCCCGCTGGGACTGGCTGCAGGTCGTGGAACACTGACACGCGGGCCACGGGGGCCGGTCACGCGGCGCAGCCGCGGCACACCCCGGCCGGAGCGTCAGCGCGGGCCGCGGAACATCACCACTCGGCGATGCTGCCGTCGGCGTGCCGCCAGACCGGATTGCGCCAGTCGGGCGCGTTCTTGCTCGCGGCAACGACCCGTTCCTCGTCGACCTCGACACCCAGGCCCGGCCTGGGCAAGGCGTGGATGTATCCCTGGTCGATCCGGAAATCCTGCCGGTTGACCACGTAGTCGAGCAGTTCCGCCCCCTGGTTGTAGTGGATGCCCATGCTCTGCTCCTGCAACACCGCGTTGTGGGCGACGAAGTCGATCTGCAGGCAGGCCGCCAGCGCCACCGGGCCGAGCGGGCAATGCGGGGCAAACGTGACGTCGTGGGCCTCGGCCATGGCCGCGATCTTGTGGCATTCGGTGATGCCGCCGGCATGCGACAGGTCCGGCTGCAGGATGGCGATGCCGCCGGCCTGCAACACGCGCTTGAACTCGAAACGCGAATACATGCGTTCGCCCGCCGCCAGCGGGATGGACGTGAAGTCGGCCAGCCGCGCGTAGGTCTCGGCCTGTTCGGCCAGCACCGGCTCCTCGACGAACAGCGGCCGGTATGGCTCGAGTTCGCGCAGCAGCACCTTGGCCATGGGCGCCGCGACCCGGCCGTGGAAATCGAGCCCGAAATCCACCCGCATGCCCAGCGCGTCTCGCACGCCGGCCACCTTGGCGATCGCGGCATCGACCGCACGGGTCGTGTCGAGCATCGCCATCTCCTCGGTGCCGTTGAGCTTGAAGGTGTCGAAGCCGCCTTCCATCAGCTT
>JBFIDI010000682.1:0-2429 GCA_041581405.1 Burkholderiaceae bacterium | reverse complement strand
GGTGGTCCCGTCCGGCTTGACCATGACGACATGTTCATCCCAGATCTTGTCGACAAGCGTTTGCGATGGCATGTTCGATCGGCGCGGCAATCCCGGTCGCGCAGACCGGTCCATCGCAGTTATGTTCCACTCGTAGTTATGTTGGTATTTATTGTCGATGCTGGCAACCCGGCTTGTCAACCCGCCGCACCGCGGCAGCCCGGCGGGCCGGCGATGCCGCCGCTGTTAGACTGATTCGAGACCTTTTCGAGCTCGCACCGTGCCAGTCCCCCTCTACCAGCGCATCGCGGAAGACCTGCTGCAGAAAATCAAGTCTGGCGCGTTTCCGGTGGGTTCGGTGTTGCCGGCGGAAATGCTGCTGATGGAAACTTACGGGGCCAGCCGCAACACGATCCGCGGTGCGCTGAAGCAGTTGCAGGACATGGGCCTGGTCTCCCGACGGCGCAACCGCGGCACCGTGGTCGAGAACCCGCCGGCCGTGGGCGCCTTCACGCAATCGCTGTCGACGCTGGAGGATCTCGTCAGCCTGGCCAGGAGCGCAAAACGCACGATCGAGTCCAGCACGGAGCGGGTGCTGGACATTGCCACCGCGCGCGAGCTGGGTTGCGCCGCCGGCTCGCGCTGGCTGCACATCGCGATGACGCGGCGTGAAGGCGACGCACCGACCACGCTGGGCTGGACCGACGCCTTCGTCGACATCCATTACGCCGGCATCGAACGCCTGGCGGCGCAACACCCGGACCAGCTGCTCTGTGATCTCATCGAATCGACGTACGGGCGGCGCATCGTCTCGGTCGATCAGAAGGTCTATGCGTGCGCGATTGCAGGCCCGCTGGCACACAGGCTCGATGTGGCGGACCTGTCGCCCGGCCTGAAGGTCATCCGCCAGTACCGCGACCCCGGCCGCGCGCTGGTGCTGGTGACCCGGACCTTCTATCCCGGCGACCGGTACGTGCTGGCCACAACCCTGGTCCGCCACGGCTGACGACGGCATCGCCGCCGACCGGCCGGCAACGCGTCACGTCAGCGCGCGCGCCCGAAAAACGGCGCCTTGCTGCCCGGCGCATAACTGGACCGGGTGCGCACCGGGCGCTGGAAAAACATGTTGTTGGGCACCCGGACCAGCCGCTGGGGCCGATCCGGCGGCGCCGGTTCACGCGGAGCCGTCACGCGGCGCGGCGCGCCCTCCTCGGGCGGTTGCTGCGGGCCGTCGTCATCGTCTTCGGCCACCTCGAGCGTGGTGTACAGCAGGTTCATGTCGAGCACACGGCCGCCCAGCGGATAACCATTGGTCAGCTCGAGCAGTTCGACCTCGTCTCCCACCCGGAACGGGCGGAACACCAGGATCAGCATCGCCGCCGTTGCATTGCTCAGCACGCTCCAGGCGGCGACGAATCCCAGTGCCAGTGCCGCCAGCATGGTCGACATCAGCGCCCAGGCACCCCTGAAGATGCCCAGGGCCTCCAGCACCATCAGCACGGTCAGCAGCGTGATGACCCAGCGCCGCACCGCGTGCAGCCGGGTCGCGATCACCGGCGACACATGCTTGAGGTCGCGCAGCACGTTGACCAGGCGCTTGAGCGCCTGCGACACCAGCAGCGCCACGAGCAGCACCACGGCCACACCCATGATCTCGTATAAGAACTTGGTGAACAAGATCTGCAGTTCCTGCACGGAGATTCCCTTCCTGTCGAAGCAGTTGCCGACGGCGCCGAGTCCGCCGGCCGCACCCGAACACCAGGCGTCGGACACAGACGACGATTATCGGCATCACGCGCAGACGCACCGATGCAGGCCCGGCTCGGCCTCATCGCCGGGGCGGTGAGCAGCGGCTTGCGCGCCGCCGGCCGGTCACGTCGCCGACGTCGCCTTTGCCTGCTGCTAGACTGGCCCGCGCATGAACGCCACCAACGACGCCCCCGAACCGGCCTATGCCTGGGTCGTCGTCTGGGCGGCGTTCACCTGCCTGGCGGTGATCTTCGGCATCGCGTACTCGTTTGCGGCCTTGTTCGAATCCTTTGCGGCGGAGTTCGCTGCGCAACGTGCGGACGTGGCCCTGGTCTTCGGCCTGTCGGGCCTGCTGTATTTCACGCTGGGCATCGGCGGCGGCATGCTGGCCGACCGGTTCGGCCCGCGTGCCGTCTGTTGCCTGGGCATCGTCTTCATCGCGGCCGGGCTGCTGGCCACCAGCTTTGCGCAGTCCATGGCCACCGTATACCTGGCGTATGGCGTGGGCATCGGCGTGGGTATTGCGCTGGTGTACACGCCGTCGATCGCCTGCGTGCAACCCTGGTTCACGCGCCGTCGCGGCCTGGCCGCCGGCATCGCCAGTGCCGGCATCGGCGCCGGCACGCTGGTCGTGCCCCTGCTCGCGGCGGCCGCGATCGCCTGGCTGCACTGGCGCGACGCATTGCGGGTCCTGGCGGTCG
>JBFIDI010000681.1:0-2435 GCA_041581405.1 Burkholderiaceae bacterium | reverse complement strand
CACCTGCCAGTGAGGGTTATACGTGTTGAACGCATGGCCGGGAAATAGGTTGACTTCGCGCAACAAGGTGTTGCAATCCTGTGACAGGGGCCCGGTCCCGCGCGCCGGTCGGCAGGTGGTACCCGTTCAGGTCGCGGAACCTCGCGCGAAGGACTGCAGTTCCTCCAGCAGGCTTGCGAACATCTGCTCGTTGTCCGATGCATTGCGCATGGGCTTGTCCAGGCCCTTGGTCAGCGAACCGACCTTGAGCTCATCGGCGCACATGTACAGCTGCCCCATCTTCTCGGCCACCGCGCGGTAGCTGTTGTTGATGTCCTGCACACGGCGGGTGAGCTCAACGATCCCCTCGGGCCCGATGGTCTCGAGCTCGGAAAGCATCTTGGTATCGTCGTTCATGGTAGCTCCATTCGGGGTGCCGATGGCGCGACACCGGGTCGCGGCATCGGCGGAACTGGCGCTGCGGTCAGCGGATCAGGATATCGTTCTTCACCTGCCGGACCCCGGGTATGGCGCGCGACAGCTTCACCGCCAGGTTGCGCTCGGCAACGGTCTTGACGAAGCCCGACAGTTGCACCGTGCCCTTGAAGGTCTCGACATTGATCGACAAGCCGCTGACGTTGGGATCGTTCAGCAGTGCCGACTTGACGCGGGATGTCAGGACCGTGTCGTCGATGTATTCGCCGGTGCTTGCCTGCTTCGCATTGCCGGCGCAGGCGGCGAGCATCAGCGTCAGGGTGAAGGCCAGCAGGATCTGGCCGAGTTTGCGGATGGTCATGATGTCTCCTTCTCGTAGTTCAATCGGAATCGACGGGGCGCAGGCCCGGTCACGGGATTCAGCGACGGGCCACCAGTTCGGTCAGCGACAGGGGTTGCGCCTGTTCCTGGCTGGTGTCCGAGGGCACGGCCATGACGTTGGTCGTTGCGATGCGCTCGTTGAGCAAGCGGAATTCGGTCGAGATCAGCTGGTGCAGGTTTTCCATGCGCGAGGCCTCGGCCTTGTCCGCCAGCGCCTGTACGCGCTGGATTTCCTTGAGCAGCTTGCGGTTTTCCAGCAGCGAGCTGATCTGGTTGTTCAGGTAGGCGAACAGGAAGAACACCAGCAGCACACCGGCCATCGCCAACAGCACGATGCCCAGCGGCGCATCGCCTTGCCAGACCACCAGGTCCAGCGGCGCCACCGCAGACAGCGTCTGCCAGTTCAGAAAACACAGGGCTGCGACGATGGCCAGCGCTCCCCACGCCAAAAGATTGCTTACCCGTTTCATGTGCTTCTCCGGTTGTTGGCGGCAATGGCACGTGCACGTGCCGATACCTTGTTGTTGACTCCAGACCCAGTCTATATTGCGAATCTTGCAAAGTAAACGCGTAGATTGATAATCCCGATTCGCAGAAATGAAAAGAAATGTCATCCAGGCGGCTGCCGCGGCGACAGCGGATGCACCGGTCCAGCGCCATCTGCTGGACTGGACCGACTTCCATCTGGTGTTGCAGATTGCCCGACATGGCAGCGTGGCCAAGGCCTGCGTGGCCTTGGGCAGCACGCACTCCACGGTGCTGCGCAAGCTCGACACCGTCGAGACCCGGCTGAAGACGCGGCTGTTCGAGCGTACGCGCGGACGGTATGTGCCGACACCCGCGGGCCACGAGATCGAACAGGCCGCCAGCGTCTTCGAGCCGCTCGCGCAACTGGCCGAGACCCGCGTGCGCGGCCAGGACATGCGACCCAGCGGCGACGTGCGTGTGGCCGTCGCGTCCATCCTGGTCGAACGGCTGATTCCCGGCGTGCTGGTGCAGTTCCGCTCGGCGTTCCCCGATGTGCGCATCGAACTGGTCGCCTCGCGCGACCATGTGAGCCTGTCGCGCCGCGATGCCGACGTGGCGATCCGGGTCGCAGACCAGGTGCCGGAGTGGATGATCGGACGCAAGCTGGCCATGGTGCAGTTCAAGGTCTACGGACTGCGACGCGCGTCGCGGCCGATCCAGCCGCGCAGTGTTGCGACGCTGGCGCAGGAGCGGCGCTGGATCGCGTTCGAACGCGACGCGCGCGAACTCAAGTTCGACCGATGGCTGGCTCGGCAGGTGCCGGACTCCAGCGTCGTGTTGCGCGTCGACAACTTCAGCCACGCGCTGAGCATGGTGCGCTCCGGTCTGGGCATCGCCTTGTTGCCGGTGTTTCTGGAGGAGGAACTGCCGGAACTGCAACCGCTGACGGCGGCCATTGCCGAGCTGGAGACGCCGTTGTGGCTGTTGACCCATCCGGAACTGAAGAACACCACCCGCATCAAGGTGTTGATGCGGGCCTTCGGCCCGGCGCTGGCCCATGCCGTGCAGGCGGCGCAGCTTGCGCGCGGCGGCTCTGCCGCCGGCACTTGAGCCGGCACCTGAGCCGGCACGCGGCCCGTGCGACGCGGGCCTGCCGGATGGACGCCTGCCGT
>JBFIDI010000680.1:0-2437 GCA_041581405.1 Burkholderiaceae bacterium | reverse complement strand
CGACGCAACGCGACGCCTTGTACCTGGCGGTGGACCGCAATCTGCCCGGCGTGACCGTCAGCGGCGACTGGGACCCGCTGGGCATGCGCGGCACGGTCTCGCGCAACCTGCTGTTCGAGGACGTGTTCGTGCCCGAGGCCGAGCGGCTGATGCCCGAAGGCCTGTATGCCCAGGCCGCGTTGCGCTGGCCGCATATGTTCGCCACGCTGTCGCCGACCTACATGGGCATTGCGCAGGCGGCCTACGACTTCACCGTGCAGTACCTGCGCGCCGAGGTGCCGGGCATGCTGCCGGTCAAGCGCCGCATGTACCCGACCAAGCAGATCGCGGTGGCCGAGATGAAGGTCAAGCTCGAGCAGACCCGGGCCATCTTCCTGCAGAACGCGCGGGCGGCGCGGGTCGACCCGTCCAAGGAGATCCGGCTCGGCCTGCTGGCCGCCCACTACACCATCATGGAGAACGCCAACGAGATCTGCCGCCTGGCGGTGCGCACCTGCGGCGGCCAGTCCATGCTCAAGACCCTGCCGCTCGAGCGCATGTACCGCGACTCGCGCTGCGGCTCGTTGATGCTGCCGTGGACCGCCGAGTTGTGCATCGACCGGCTGGGCCGCGAATGCCTGTACGAAGCCGGCGAGCGCGACGAGCCGGACGTGTTGTAGGTTTTCGCCAGCCGGATCGCCGCGCATGAACCTGTCGCGCATCATCGAGCGCCATGCGCAGTTCACACCCGATCGGGTGGCGCTGCACTGCGAGGGCGAAGACATCGGTTATCCGCAGCTGTGGCATCGTATTCGCGCCGCCACGGCCGTCCTGGCCTCGCGCGGCGTGGGACCGGGCGACCGGGTCGCCTGGCTGGGCCTGAACGACCCGGCCATGCTGGTGCTGCTGTTTGCGCTGGCGCGCCGGGGTGCGATGCTGCTGCCGCTCAACTACCGGCTCGCGGCCGCCGAACACGCGACCATCGTCGGGCATGCGAGGGCGCGCATGCTGGTGCACGATGCCGATCACCGCGAACACGCCCGGGCGCTGGCCGACACCCATGCCATGGACTTGCTGGGCAGCGCGGATCTGGACAGTGGCCCGCCCGAGGCGGACGACGCCGCGCAGGCCGGCGACGACGCGTCGGCGGTGCTGCTGGTCTACACCTCGGGCACCTCCGGCCGGCCCAAGGGGGCGGTGCACACCCAGGCCGCACTGCTGTGGAACTGCATCAACGCCACCCACGCCCAGGACCTGACGGCCACCGACCATGCGTTGACCATCCTGCCGCTGTTCCATGTCGGCGGCCTGTGCATCCAGACCCTGCCCACCTTGCATGCGGGCGGCTGCGTGACGCTGCATCGGCGTTTTTCGCCCGGCCAGTGGCTGGCCGATGTGCGCACCCGCCGCCCCGACCTGTCGGTGATGGTGCCCGCGACGCTGCGCGCGGTCCTCGAGCACCCGGACTTCGCCGCCACCGACCTGTCGTCGCTGCGCCTGATCGTCGCCGGCTCTTCGGTGGTGCCGCACAGCCTGATCGCCGCCTTTCATGCGCGCGGCGTGCCGGTCGGCCAGGTCTATGGCGCAACCGAGACCGGGCCGGTCTCGATCTACCTGCGCCGCCAGGACGCCATGGTGGTGCCGGGCGCGGCCGGCAAGGCCGGGCTGCACGTGGCGGTGCGACTGGTGGACGATAGCGGCGTCGACGTGGCGCCCGGCGCGGTCGGCGAAATCTGGATCCGAGCGCCCAACCTGATGCAGGGTTACTGGCGCGACCCGGACAACCCGTCCTACGCCGGCGGCTGGTTCCGCAGCGGCGACCTGGCCCGCCAGGACGCGGACGGCTACTACTGGGTCGTCGGCCGTTCGCGCGACATGATCATCTCCGGCGGCGAGAACATCTATCCGGCCGAGATCGAGAACCTGCTGCTCGCGCATGCGGACATCGCCGAGGCGGCCGTCGTCGGCCAGCCCGATCCGCGCTGGGGCGAGGTTGCCGTGGCCATCGTCGTGTGCCGGCCCGGCGCGGTGCTCGATGCGCCCGCGGTCATGGCGCTGCTCGAAGGCCGCATCGCCCGCTACAAGCTTCCGCGCCGCGTGCTGTTTCGCCAGGACCTGCCCAAGACGGCCCTGGGCAAGGTGCAAAAGCCGCAGCTGCTGGACTGGATGCGCCAGGCGCAATGAGGCGGGGTTGCGGCCGTGGTGCCGCGCCGGCCGCCCGTGGGCCACGGGCTGGCGCCGGCTCGCTCAGTTGGCGCTGCGCCCCTGGTGCGTGCGGGCCACGTACACCATCAAGGAACGATCCACGAAGCCGGCAGGCGCGACCTGCATCAGGTCGATGGCGCTGCGCGAACCGTCGAAGCGCCAGCCGAAGCTCTTCTGGCCGGACACGAAACGAATGGCTTCACCCTGCGTGACGTTGGTCCATCGGGTATCGGCGCCGATCGTGATGCTGCGT
>JBFIDI010000679.1:0-2462 GCA_041581405.1 Burkholderiaceae bacterium | reverse complement strand
TCCACGCCGAACTGCGCCCGCGATACGCTGGCGCGCCCTTCGCAGACCACGGTCAAGGTCGCATCGGCGGCCGCTTCCAGCAGGCTGATCTGCGGCTGAAAACGCACCGCCTGCGCCAGTCGCGCCTCCAGCGCCGGCACGTCGACGATCCAGGCCAGTGCCGGCACCGCGAGCAGTCCGGCGTCGAAATGCACCGACCCGCCACCGGTTTCCTTGACATGCATCGCCGCCACCGGCGTGACCTCGGGCGCCTCGGGCCAGCAGCGCAGATCCTGCAGCAGGGCGCGGGCCCGCTGGTTCAGCGCATACGCGCGGACATCGGCCGGTGCCGCCGGCGCTGGCGCCACGACCAGCCCGACCCGCAGACGCTCGCGTGCGAGCAGCAATGCCAGCGCATGGCCCACGATGCCACCACCGCGGATACAGATATCAAGAGTTCGTGCCATCCATGGGATTCTAGAAGCCGGTGCAAAATGGTACTCCCCCCACCTCCAGATGGCCGCACCGTGAACTCTGACGACACTGCCTCCGACATCCAGGCGCATATTGCCGGGCTCTACCTGTACCCGATCAAGTCCTGCGCCGGCCTGGCCGTCGACCAGGCCTTGCTGACCGAGACCGGCTTCGACCTGGATCGCGCCTGGATGGTCGTCGATGCGCAAGGCATGTTCGTCACGCAACGCGAACTACCCCGCATGGCGCTGATCCAGCCGACGCTGCGCAGCGAGGACCTGATGCTGCGCGCGCCCGGCATGCTGGCGCTGCACCTGCGCATCGACACGGTCGAGTCGGTCACGCAGGTCCAGGTATGGGATGACCGGCTCCCGGCCTACGACATGGGCGACGTCGCCGCCCAGTGGTTCAGCGATTTCCTGGCGCCGCAACGTCCGGCCGGGGCCCCGCCCCGCCCTTACCGGCTGGTGCGCTTCGACCCGGAACAACGCCGGCTGGCCAGCATGACGTGGACCGCGGGCGTGGAGGCCCTGAACCAGTTCACGGACGGTTTTCCGCTGCTGGTGACCAGCACCGCGTCACTCGAAGGCCTGAACCGCCGCTTGCGCGGCCAGGGCCACCCGGGAGTGGGCATGGAGCGGTTTCGGCCCAACATCGTGCTCGGCGGCCTGGAGGAACACGACGAGGACCGTATCGGGACCATCCACATCGAAACCCCGGCCGGCAAGGTGGTGCTCAAGCCGGTCAAGCCCTGCGCGCGTTGCCCGATCCCCGACATCGATCCGCTAACCGCCACCAGTGACGCGGCGGTCGGGGACACGCTGCAAGCCTACCGCGTCGATCCGCGGGTCAACGGCGGCGTCACCTTCGGCATGAATGCGATCACGCTCGAGGGCATCGACCAGACGCTGCGAATCGGCCAGCCGGTCAGCGGCAACTTCCTGTTCGACTGAGCGCCGGCTGCCCCGGGGCGGGTGCCTGCGGGGGTGGCGACCCCATGCCTTACACTTGATGCCCGTTTTCCAGAGGTATTGCATGAGTCTGAAGTGTGGCATCGTCGGCCTGCCGAATGTGGGCAAATCCACCTTGTTCAACGCCTTGACCAAGGCCGGCATCGCCGCGGAGAACTACCCGTTCTGCACCATCGAGCCGAACGTCGGCGTGGTCGAGTTGCCGGATCCGCGGTTGGCCCAGCTGGCGGACATCGTCAAGCCGGAAAAGGTCGTGCCGGCGATCGTCGAGTTCGTCGACATTGCCGGCCTGGTGGCCGGGGCCAGCACCGGTGAAGGCCTGGGCAACAAGTTCCTGGCCCACATCCGCGAAACCGACGCCACTGTCAACGTGGTGCGCTGCTTCGAGGATGACAACGTGATCCATGTGGCCGGCAAGATCGACCCGATCTCCGATGTCGAGGTGATCCAGACCGAGTTGTGCCTGGCCGACCTGTCGACTGTCGACAAGAGCCTGGTGCGTTACACGAAGGCCGCCAAGTCGGGCAGCGACAAGGAGGCCATGCGCATCGTGCAGGTGCTCGAGAAGTGCCAGGCGGTGCTGAACGAAGCCAAGCCGGTGCGCACGATCGACTTCAGCAAGGAAGAGCTGGTGGTGCTGGCGCCGTTCTGCCTGATCACCGCCAAGCCGGCGATGTTCGTGGCCAACGTGGCGGAAGACGGCTTCGAGAACAACCCGTTGCTCGACCGGCTGAAGGAATATGCCGAGAAGCAGAAGGCGCCGGTGATCGCGATCTGCGCCAAGCTCGAGGCCGAGATGTCCGAGATGAGCGACGAGGACCGGCAGATGTTCCTGGAGGAACTCGGCCAGAGCGAACCCGGCCTGAACCGCCTGATCCGTGCCGCGTTCCGGCTGCTCGGCCTGCAGACCTACTTCACTGCCGGCGTCAAGGAAGTGCGCGCCTGGACCATCCACATCGGCGACACCGGCCCGCAGGCGGCCGGCGTCATCCACACCGATTTCGAAAAAGGTTACATCCGCGCGCAGACCATCGCGTT
>JBFIDI010000678.1:0-2464 GCA_041581405.1 Burkholderiaceae bacterium | reverse complement strand
GTCGACCGTCACATGGCCTGCCTGCGACGCCAGCGCGATGCTGCCGCCGACCGTCTGCCCGTCGGCACGCAACTGGCTGTCGGCGGCGACCTGCACATCGCCTTGCGCCTTGAGCACCAGGCGCCCGCCCTCGCGCGCCAGGGTCTGCGCCTGCACCACGCCCGAGTGTTTCAGGGTTCCGGCAAAGACGCCGACCGCGCCGCCCACCAGGCGGCCCAGGTTGATGACGCCGTTGCCCTGGTTCTGCACCTCGAAGCTGATGTCGTTGAGGTTGCGCCCGGTGATCTCGACCATTTCGCCGGCGGCGAGCACGACGTTGCCACCCTCCGAGCGGATCACGGCATTGCCGTCGGTGCCGACGTTCGGCGCGATCAGGTAGACGTCGCCGTTGCCCGAGCTGATCCGGCCTTGCACCTGGATGTCTCCGGCGGCGCCGTCGCGCGCGAACTTGAACTTGCCGGCCTTGAAGTCGTCATCGTTGAGCGACAACGTGGACGCGACGAAACCCTGGGTGTCGATGACGCTGCCCGGGCCGAACACGACACCGTTGGGATTGATCAGGAACACGCGGCCGTTCGAGCCCAGCGTGCCGTCGATCTGGCTCTTGAGCGCCGGGTTGTGCGCCTGCACCCGGTTGAGCACGGTGCTGGCGGCATTCTGCTGCTGGAAATACGTGGTCTCGCCGGCGCCGATCGAGAACTGCTGCCAGTTGATGATCGCACCCGGGCTGTTGGTCACGGTCAGCCGGTTGCCCTGCGTCTGCATCGACACCTGGCCATGCACGACGACGGCGCCGCCCGGATTGGCCTGGGCCAGTGGAGGCGCTACGCCGTAGGCGGCTGCGAGCGCCAGGGCCAGTGCGTGCCGGCGTGTGCCGACCCGCGGGATGCGAGAACCAGTATGGACCATGGTGTGAAACCCCTGCGTGCCGAAAACCCCTGGCCAGCTGTCGCGCGAGAACGACACAATGGCCGCCAAACCGGAGGCACCACCACCATCATGGACACAAACAACGCGCTGGCTCCTGCAATCGGTCGCCATGCCCCGGATGGGACCTGGCGCCAACCCGCGAATTGAGTCACATTTTGATGCATTTGTCTACCCTGCGAATGGACGATGCGGACCCGACCCGGCCTGGTGCGACGCTTCACGCGCCGGCGCCGACGCTGCGGTTGCGGCCCCTGGCAGGTGCGCGCATACTGGCCGACTGGTCACCACTGCGCGAAGGTCCCCGACATGACGTTATGCCCGATTGCCATCGTCGCCGGCTGCGAAAAATGCCCGGCCTTCAAGATCTGCCCGCTCAAGTCGGTCATCGGCAACGCGCCGGCCAAGGCCGACACGCGGCAAGCGCCGGCCCGGCCCCCGGCGTCCGGGCGCGGCAAGGGCAAGTCCGGGTCCTGAGGCGCAACACCGCGGCATCGCACACACCGACCGTTGCGCCCGGCCGGGGCGCGGGCTCCGGCGGTACATGCGGCAGGCAGGATAATCGCGGCCCATGAACCCCTTGCTGGAACGACTGCAACCCTATCCCTTCGAGCGCCTGCGGGCCCTGTTCGCCGACATCACGCCCAATCCGGCCTACCGCCCGATCAGCCTGGGCATTGGCGAGCCCCGCCATGCGACGCCGGACTTCATCAAGCAGGCCTTCACCGACGCACTGCACCGCGAACCGAGCGGCCTGGCCGGCTACCCGGCCACGGCCGGCGACCCCGCGTTGCGCCGGGCCTGCGCCGACTGGTTGCAGCGGCGCTACGGGCTGCAGGTCGATGCGCCGACCCAGGTGCTGCCGGTCAACGGTTCGCGCGAGGCGCTGTTTGCGTTTGCGCAGACCGTCGTCGACCCCGGACCGGGCGGATCCGCGTCGGGCGACGACGGCCCCTGGGTGGTATGCCCGAATCCGTTCTACCAGATCTATGAAGGCGCAGCCTTGCTGGCGGGCGCCAGGCCCTGGTTCGTGGCGGCCGATCCGGCCCGCAACTTCGCGCAGGACTGGGACGCCGTACCCGAGGCGGTCTGGGCGCGCACCCAGTTGCTGTACGTCTGCTCGCCCGGCAACCCGACCGGCGCGGTGATGCCGTTGTCGGAATGGGAAAAGCTGTTCGCGCTCAGCGACCGCCACGGCTTCGTCATCGCCTCGGACGAGTGTTACAGCGAAATCTATTTCCGCGACGAGCCGCCGCTGGGTGGGCTGCAGGCGGCCTCGCTGCTGGGGCGCCACGACTTCCGGCGCCTGATGGCCTTCACCAGCCTGTCCAAGCGCAGCAGCGTGCCGGGCATGCGCAGCGGCTTCGTTGCCGGTGACGCCGCACTGATCAAGGCCTTCCTGCTGTACCGGACCTACCACGGCAGCGCAATGAGCCCGGTCGTGCAGTCGGCCAGCATCGCGGCCTGGGGCGACGAGGCCCATGTGGTCGAGAACCGGGCCTTGTACCGGGCCCGGTTCGCGCGCATCACCCCCATG
>JBFIDI010000677.1:0-2466 GCA_041581405.1 Burkholderiaceae bacterium | reverse complement strand
CGTCGCGCCGTATATCGACCGTTACGGTACGGCGGCGCAAAAGGAAAAATACCTGCCGGCCATGGCGCGCGGCGAGACGATCGGCGCCATCGCGATGAGCGAGCCCGCGGCCGGCTCCGACCTGCAGGGCATCAAGACCGCGGCGGTGCGCCAGGACGACGGCAGCTACCTGCTCAACGGCAGCAAGACCTTCATCACCAATGGCTGGCATGCCGACCTGGTCATCGTCGTGGCCAAGACCGATCCCGCGGCGGGCGCCCACGGCATCAGCCTGTTGCTGGTCGAACGCGGCATGCCGGGTTTCGAGAAGGGCCAGCGGCTGAAGAAGCTCGGGCTCAAGGCCCAGGACACGTCGGAGCTGTTCTTCGACAACGTGCGCGTGCCCGCCGACCAGGTGCTCGGTGGCGAGGCCATGGTCGGCAAGGGCTTCGTCTGCCTGATGCAGGAGCTGCCCTGGGAACGCCTGCAGATCGCGATCGGCGCCGTCGCGTCGGCCCAGGCCGCGATCGACCAGACGATCGCCTATGTCAAGGAGCGCAAGGTCTTCGGTGGCACCGTGGCCGGTTTCCAGAACACCCGCTTCACGCTGGCCGAGTTGCAGACCGAGGTGCAGGTAGCCCGGGTGTTCGTCGACAAATGCCTGGAGCTGGTGCTGCAGGACCAGCTGGATACGGCCACCGCCAGCATGGCCAAGTACTGGTGCAGCGACCTGCAATGCAAGGTCATGGACGAATGCCTGCAGCTGTTCGGCGGTTATGGCTACATGTGGGAATACCCGATCACGCGCGCCTTTGCCGACGCACGGGTGCAACGCATCTACGGCGGCACCAACGAGATCATGAAAGAGGTGATCACCCGGTCCATGGGCCTGGCCGGCAAATAGCGGTGCAAGCAGGGCGGCAGCCCGTCGCGGCACTGTAAAGAACCGTGCCGGCACCGGCATGGCGGCGCACACGCCCGACCCATGGGTTTACAGTGGGCCCATGCGTGACCGATACGAACTGCACTACTGGCCGTCGATCCAGGGCCGCGGGGAGTTTGTCCGGCTGGCCTTCGAGGCCGCCGGCGTGGACTATGCGGACGTGGCGCGGGGACACGGCGTGCCGAACGCCGGCATGCCGGCCCTGCTGGACTGGAAGCAGGATGGCGCGTTGTCCACGCCGCCGTTCGCGCCGCCGGTGTTGCGCCACGGCAAGCGCGTCGTCGCCCAGACCGCCGCCATCCTGATGTACCTCGGGCCCCGGCTGGGCCTGGTCGGACGGGCCGAGACGGCGCGGCTGTGGACACACCAGATCCAGCTGACGATCGCCGACGCGGTCACCGAGGCACACGACACCCACCACCCGATCTCCGGCGCCCTGTATTACGAGGACCAGCAGGCCGAGGCGCGCCGGCGGGCCCAGGACTTCCGCAGCAACCGGTTGCCCAAATACCTGGCCTGGTTCGAGACCATCCTCGCGCGCAACACGGTCAACGACGGCGCCGACCGGCTGCATCTGGTCGGTGGCCGGCTCAGTTATGCCGACCTGTCCCTGTTCCAGCTGGTCGAGGGTTGCCTGTACGCGTTTCCCCGCGCGGCCAGCGCGGCGCTGGACGATGCCCCGCTGGTGCTGCGATTGCACGACGAGGTCGCGCGCCACCGCCGCCTGGCCGCCTATCTGCGCAGCGAACGCCGCATCGCCTTCAACGAGGACGGAATCTTCCGCCGTTACCCCGAGCTCGACCGCTGAATCCGCGGCAACTCACCAGCTCAGCGGATCGACGCAGTAATACTGGCGCAGCTGCGCAAACAGCGCCGGGTGTTCGTGTGCCATGCGCTGCGGCTGTTCGAAAAACGCTTCCGAGGCCACCGCAAAGAATTCACCCGGATTGGTCGCGCCATAGTCGCTGAGCAGGCCGCCGCCGTGGCCGGCGGCGACACGCTGCTGCAACGCGGCGAACTCGTCGCCGAACACCCGGGACCAGTCGCGGTAGGAACGCCGGCTGCCCAGCGCCGGCGCACCATTGGCCTGGCCGCTTTCCTGATCCAGCTGGTGCGCGAACTCGTGGATCACCACGTTGCGGCCGTCGCCCGGGTCGGAAATGCCGTTTTCCACGTCCTGCCAGGACAGGATGACCTGGCCTTGCGACCAGGATTCACCGGACAAGACCTGGCGCAGGTCCTGCATCACGCCCATGCCCACCGGCTGCGCGCGCGAGACCACGAACGGACCCGGGTAGACCAGGACCTGCCGCAGGCCGGGGAAATAGCCTGCGTCGCGATTGAGCAGCAACACGCAGGCCTGGGCCGCGATCGTGACCCGCATGGTGTCGGTCAACACGATGTCGCCGCAGGCGATGAACGGTTTTTCCGCCAGGAACACCTGGATATGCGCCTTGAGCTGCAGTTGCAGGTCGGCCGGCAGCCGCTGCACGAAGGGCAGTCGCTGCAGCACGGTGCGCCAGTCGGCGGGGAAGGGCCGGGCT
>JBFIDI010000676.1:0-2491 GCA_041581405.1 Burkholderiaceae bacterium | reverse complement strand
TCGGGCAGCAGATCTCGGTCAAGGCGGCGCAGAATGTCTGGGACCGGTTCGTGTTGCTGCCGCGCAAGATGACGGCGGCCAATGTGCTCAAGCTCAAGGTCGACGACATGCGTTCGGCCGGGTTGTCCGCACGCAAGATCGAATACCTCGTCGACCTGGCACTGCATTTCGACAGCGGCGCGATCGACGTCGAGGCCTGGAAGGCCATGGACGATGAAACCATCATCGCCGAGCTGGTCGGCATCCGCGGCATCGGCCGCTGGACGGCCGAGATGTTCCTGATCTTCCACCTGATGCGGCCCAACGTGTTGCCGCTCGACGACGTGGGGCTGATCAACGGCATCAGCCAGAACTATTTTTCCGGCGACGCGGTCAGCCGCAGCGATGCGCGCGATGTCGCCGTGGCCTGGACGCCGTATTGCAGCGTCGCGACTTGGTATATTTGGCGCTCGCTCGACCCGTTGCCGGTGGCCTATTGAACGGCCGGGCAATGGCATGCGTCCGGCCCCGATGGCCGGTTGCTGCAAGATGCGTTGATCAAGACATGGAGCCTGCAAGTGGCAAAAAAATCATTCCTCGACTTTGAACAACCGATCGCAGAGCTGGAATCCAAGATAGAAGAGCTGCGTTACGTGCAGACCGAATCGGCGGTCGACATCTCGGCCGAGATCTCCCAGCTGACCAAGAAGAGCCAGCAACTCACCAAGGACATCTACAGCGATCTCACGCCGTGGCAGATCACCAAGATCGCGCGCCACTCGGAGCGTCCGTACACGATGGACTACGTCGGCGAGATCTTCACGCACTTCGTCGAGATGCACGGCGACCGGCATTTCGCCGACGACCAGAGCATCGTCGGCGGCCTGGCCCGCTTCAACGGCACCGCCTGCATGGTCATCGGCCAGCAGAAGGGCCGTGGCACCAAGGAGCGCGCCCAGCGCAACTTCGGCATGTGCAAGCCCGAGGGGTACCGCAAGGCGCTGCGGCTGATGAAGACGGCCGAGAAGTTCAAGCTGCCGGTGTTCACCTTCGTCGACACGCCCGGCGCGTATCCGGGCATCGACGCCGAGGAGCGCGGCCAGTCGGAGGCCATCGGCCGCAACATCTTCGAGATGGCGCAGCTCGAGGTGCCCATCATCACCACGATCATCGGTGAAGGCGGCTCCGGTGGCGCCCTGGCGATCTCGGTGGCCGACCAGGTGCTGATGCTGCAGTATTCGGTCTATTCGGTGATCAGCCCCGAGGGGTGTGCGTCCATCCTGTGGAAGACCTCGGACAAGGCCCTCGACGCGGCCGACGCGATGGGCATCACGGCGCACCGGCTCAAGGCGCTGGGCCTGGTCGACAAGATCGTCAACGAACCGGTCGGTGGTGCCCACCGCGACTACAAGCAGATGGCGGCGTTCCTGCGACGCGCGCTGGGCGACGCGTTCCGCCAGGTCAGCGACCTCAAGGTCAAGGAACTGCTCGATCGCCGCTACGACCGGCTGCAGGCGTATGGTCGCTACACCGACACCAAAGCCGACGCCAAGGTCGGCGGCAAGTAGTCCCGCGGCGCCGGCCTGGCCTGTGTTGTCGCAGGCGCTGGCGCAATTCGATCCCCGTCTGCCACTGGCCGTGGCGCTCAGTGGTGGTGCCGATTCCACGGCCCTGTTGCTGGCCTGCGCACGTCGCTGGCCGGGGCAGGTGGTTGCGGTCCATGTGCACCACGGCCTGCAGGCCGCCGCGGACCTGTTCGAGCGCCATTGCGTTGCCTTGTGCGCCGAACTGGACGTGCCGCTGATCGTGCGCCGCATCGATGCACGCCATGGCGCCGGCGAGAGCCCGGAAGAGGTCGCACGTAACCTGCGCTACCGGGCACTCGATGCCGCCGTGTGCGCCGAGGATGGCTCGGTCGCCTACCCCAGCGTGGCGCTGGCTCAGCATGCCGACGACCAGGTCGAGACCATGCTGCTCGCCCTGAGTCGGGGCGCCGGTCTGCCGGGGCTGGCGGCGATGCCGGCCGAGCGCGAGCGCGACGGTGTCACCTACCACCGGCCGCTGCTGGCGGTGCCGGGCAGGGATCTGCGTGACTGGCTGGCCAGCCAGGGCGTGGCCCATGTCGAGGATCCCAGCAACCGGGACGAAACCCTGACCCGCAACCGCATCCGTGCACGCCTGTTGCCGGCACTCGAGGCGGCCTTTCCGCAGTTTCGCCAGACCTTCGCGCGCAGCGCGCGCCATGCGGCGCGGGCACAGCAACTGCTCGAGGCGATGGCGCAGCAGGACCTGGAGCGCATCGCCGAGCCCGGCGGCTTGTCGATCGCCGCATTGCGGGCGATGGCGGGGGAGCGCCAGGCCAACCTGTTGCGCCACTGGCTGCGCAGCCGTCACGGGGTCGCGGCGAGCGAGGTGCAGCTGCGCGAACTGCAGCGCCAGATCGCCGCCTGCAGCACGCGCGGCCAGCGGATCGACATCCGGGTGTCGACCGGCTCCCTGCGGCGCCGGGGCG
>JBFIDI010000675.1:0-2514 GCA_041581405.1 Burkholderiaceae bacterium | reverse complement strand
GGTTTGCCAAGGATGTATTGCAAAAGATATCCGACGCGCCCCTGGGTGAATGCCCTTCCTGCCATGCGGCCTCGTTTCGCAAGCAGGTCACTGCTGCCGGCTTCCAGCTCAAGGGCTCTGGCTGGTACGTGACCGACTTCCGTGGCGGCAACAACAACGGCGCCCCAGCCAAGGCCGACGGCAAGTCGTCCGAGTCCGAGGCCGGCAAGTCCGATTCCGGCGCCGGCGCCGCGGCTTCGGGCGCGTCGGACAACAAGGCCGAATCCAAGCCCGCTGCCAAGCCGGCGGCCGAACCCGCTGCCAAGAAGCCCGCCGCCACGACCAGCTCCGGCTCGGGCGACTGAGCGCAGCCCGGCGCAGGCCTTCGATGCCGTTTCGCAAGTACCTCATCACCGGACTGCTGGTCTGGTTGCCGTTGGCGATCACCGTCTGGGTGATGTTGTGGCTGGTCGGCATGCTCGACGGCATCTTCGTCGCACTGCTCGCGGGCATCGAGGCGCTGCTGCCCGGCATGCAGGCCAACCCCGTGCTCGAGCGCCTGCGCACCATCCCCGGCCTGGGCGTGATCCTGGTGTTCCTGACGCTGCTGTTCACCGGCGCCCTGGTGTCGAACGTGGCCGGACGCTGGTGGGTGCGGCAATGGGACCGGTTGTTCGCCAATATCCCGGTCATCAAGTCGATCTACAACAGTGTCAAGAAGGTGTCGCACACCTTGTTCTCCAGCGACGCCAAGGCCTTCCGCACGGCCATGCTGATCCAGTATCCGCGGGCGGGCGTGTGGACCATCGCGTTCCAGACCGGTTCGCCCCAGGGCGAGGCGGCAATGCACCTCGGCCCCGATTTCGTCAATGTCTACGTGCCGACCACACCGAATCCGACCAGCGGGTTCTTCCTGATGTTGCCCCGGGCGGACGTGATCGAACTGGCGATGAGTGTCGACGAGGCGCTCACCTACGTGATTTCCATGGGTTCGGTGGCGCCCGGCATCGCGTCCCAGCGGATCGAGATCCTGAACCCCCAATAGCCTGTGCCGGTATCCTGGCCGGCCGTTGAAAGTTCCAACCAATGACAATGCGTTCCCATTATTGCGGTCTCGTGACCGAAGCCCTGCTGGGTGAAACCGTCAGCCTGTGTGGCTGGGTCAATCGCCGGCGCGACCACGGCGGCGTGATCTTCGTCGATCTGCGCGACCGCGAAGGTTATGTGCAGGTGGTCTGCGATCCGGACCGTGCGGAGATGTTCGCGCTGGCCGAAGGCCTGCGCAACGAGTTCTGCGTGCAGATCAAGGGCCTGGTGCGCGAGCGCCCGGCCGGTACGATCAACGAAAACCTCAAGAGCGGCAAGATCGAGGTCTTGTGCCACGAGATGGTGGTGCTCAACGCCTCGGTGACCCCACCGTTCCAGCTCGACGACGACAACCTCAGCGAGACGACGCGACTGACACACCGGGTGCTGGACCTGCGCCGCCCCTACATGCAGAACAACCTGATGCTGCGTTACCGGGTCTCGATGGAGGTGCGCAAGTTCCTCGACGCCCAGGGCTTCATCGACATCGAGACGCCGATGCTGACCAAGTCCACGCCGGAAGGCGCGCGCGACTACCTGGTGCCGAGCCGGGTGCATGACGGGCACTTCTTCGCGCTGCCGCAGTCGCCGCAGCTGTTCAAGCAGTTGCTGATGGTCGCCGGTTACGACCGTTATTACCAGATCACCAAGTGTTTCCGCGACGAAGACCTGCGTGCCGACCGCCAGCCGGAATTCACGCAGATCGATATCGAGACCTCGTTCCTGGAAGAGCAGGAAATCCGCGACATGACGCAGGCCATGATCAAGGCGGTGTTCAAGAACACCATCTCGGTCGACCTGGGCGAGTTCCCTGTCATGACCTATGCCGATGCGATGCACCGGTATGGCTCGGACAAGCCGGACCTGCGCGTCAACATGGAATTCACCGAGTTGACCGACGTGATGGCCAGTGTCGATTTCAAGGTCTTCTCCAGCGCCGCCAATGCCAAGGGCGGACGTGTGGTCGGCCTGCGGGTGCCCGGTGGCGCGCGCGACGCCGGAGGCCTGAGCCGTGGCGATGTCGATGCCTATACCGAGTTCGTCAAGATTTATGGCGCCAAGGGGCTGGCCTACATCAAGGTCAACGATGCGGTGGCCGGTGCGGGCGAGCCGACGAACCGCTGGCCGGGCCTGCAAAGCCCGATCGTCAAGAACCTGCATGACGCGGCGCTGCGGGAGATCCTCGCGCGCACCGGGGCCCAGAACGGCGACCTGATCTTCTTCGGTGCCGACAAGGCCAAGGTGGTCAACGACGCGATCGGCGCCTTGCGCCTGAAGATCGGCCACAGCGATTTCGGCCGCAAAAACGGCCTGTTCACCGCCGGCTGGCGTCCGATGTGGGTGGTCGACTTCCCGATGTTCGAGTTCGACGACGAGGCGCAGCGTTACACCGCGACGCACCATCCGTTCACCGCGCCCAAGGACGGCCATGAGGACTGGATGGTGTCC
>JBFIDI010000674.1:0-2571 GCA_041581405.1 Burkholderiaceae bacterium | reverse complement strand
GTGATCACGATGCCGGTGACGGTGGGCGTGATGATGCGTTCGAGCTTGTGGATGAACAGGCTCAGCACGATCTCGACCAGGCAACCGGCCAGGCAAAGACCGAAGATCAGCGCCAGGATCTGCTCCGGCGTGTCGCCACGCCCCCTGGCCACGATGCCGGCGGTGAGGATGGCGCCCACGAACGCAAAACTGGTGCCCTGCAGGCTCAGCAGGCCCGAACCCACGGGCCCGATTTTCTGCGACTGGATCCAGGTCGAGATGCCGCTGACGAACAGCGCCATGCTGATCAGGTAGGGGACGTAGGCGCCGAGCCCGAGTGCACCGCCGATGACCAGCGTGGGCGTGACGATGCCGACCAGGCTGGCCAGCAGGTGCTGCGCGGCGGCCAGCGTACTGGCGCCGTGACCGGGCCTGTCGTGCAGGCCGTAGAGCAGGTTGGATGGCCGGCGGATGGTGTTCGTGTCGTCGGGCATGCGCGGTTCTCCTGGGCGCCCCCGGCCCCGGCTTTGCCTGGCCTGCGACGGGTGCGAGACAACGGGGTGACGGCCGGCGTCTTCTTCGCAGGCAATCGTCATTGTCGGGCAGCATCCCGCCCCGCCATCCGATGCGGCTGCCGGCTTCATGCGCGGCGCTGCCCGCCTCGGGCACCGCCGGCCGCAGGTTCATTTCATTCCGGCGGCCTGTCGTGCGATGCCGTCGAGCAGGGCGTCGACTTCCTTGAGGGCGGCCTTCGAAGCGGCCGAACCGTCGGGCCGCCACGGACGGCGGTAGGTCACGTGCACCTTGGACGGCTCCTGCGCCGTGGCGTAGACGATCATGGTGTAGGGGCACATCGCGGCATTGGCCGGGTCGGCTTCCATCATCTTGCGCGACAGTACGGCGCTGCAGAACACGAATCCCCGCGCGTCGTGATAGAGCTTGCGCGCCGAGCCGACGTCTTTTCCGGTTCGTTCGAGCATGTCGTTGACATGCGACTGGTAGTCGATGACAAGGCCCCTGGCCTCGATCGCCAGTTGCAGGTCGTCGCGCACGTCCTCGAACTTGCCCTGCTTGGTGTAGTGCACCACCGGGTGCGGGTCGGCGGCGAAGGCCGGCGTTCCGGACACGGTAGCCAGCGACAGGCTGCCGACGGCTGCGATGGCGACGAGTGCCGCCGATGTCCTGCGTACAGTGGCTTGCATCATGGTTCTGTCTCCTCGGGGTTGCGGCAAAGGCCGGTCGATCCAGCTTACGCCGTTGGCATGGCCATGCATTGCGCCAGCGCAAGCGGCGGCCACGTCGTCACGCCGGGCCGCCGGCCGTGCGCCGGCGTTGATCCGGGGCGCCATGCGTGCGAAGATGGTCGGTGCGCGTGCGCCGCCTTGCCATGGCGCCACGACGCACCTGCGCCCGTCCCTCGCATCCGCAGCCCGAGAGTGACCACCATGCCCATCTCCATCGGAACCTTCAACCTGAACAACCTGTTCTCGCGCTACAACTTCCAGGCCGAGATCGCGGCGCTGCCGCCGCACGAAGCCGGCGGGATCGAGCTGACCTTCAGCCAGGGCGACGTGCAGGCACGGACCTTCATGGGGCGACTGGTCAAGGCCAAGAAACCGGGTGACACGGCACAGATCGCGCAGCGCATCCGCACCATGGACGTGGACGTGCTCGCGGTGCAGGAGGTCGAGCACATCGAGATCCTGCGCAGTTTCAACCGCGACCATCTCGGTGGCCTGTACCCGCACGTGGCGCTGATCGAAGGCAACGATCCGCGCATGATCGACGTCGGTGTGCTCTCGCGGCTGCCGCTCGGTCCCATCGTCTCGCACCAGACCGCCACCCATCCCGACGCACCGGAGTTGCGTGTCTTCGGCCGCGACCTGCTGGGCGTGCGTATCCTGGATGGGCGCGGCAACAAGCTGCTGACGCTGTACAACACCCACCTCAAGAGCCACTTCGTTCCCGCCGGTGAGGATCCGGTCGCCGGTGCCGCCCGTGCCAATGCGCGGCGCCGCCGCCAGGCCGAAACCATCGCCCGCATCCTGTCGGCCGAGGAGCGGCGCGGCTCGAAGTTCGTGCTGGTCGGCGACATGAACGACCCGCCGGACAGTGCCGACCTGGCGCCCATGCGGGTCGTGGACGGCGACCCGCTGCACAACGCGCTGGCGGGCGCCGTGGAGACGCGTGCGCCCAAGCCCGAGACGCCCGGCCAGGGGCCCGGGCCGGCCTGTGCCGTGTGGACACACCGGTACAACCCGCCGGGGGCGGCGCCACCGGTCTACGAATTGTTCGACCACATCTGGTTGTCCGATGCGCTGGCGCCGAGCCTGCGGTCGGCGCATATCGATCGGCGCACGAAACACGGCGGCGACGGCTCCGATCACGATCCGGCCTGGGTCGTGCTCGAGCTCTGAGGCCGACGCACGCGCCGTCAGTCCGGCTCCCGAGCCCAGCGCCAGCAGTCCCGCCCGGCCGCCTTGGCCTGGTACAGCGCCTTGTCGGCCCGATCCACCACGCTCGCCATCGATTCGTCGGGTCCCGATTCGGCCAGGCCCGCGCTCATCGTCAGTCTCAGCGCAGCACCGTCCG
>JBFIDI010000673.1:0-2633 GCA_041581405.1 Burkholderiaceae bacterium | reverse complement strand
GCCTGCGAGCAGGGTCAACACGGAACGCAGCGCGAAGCGGCGACGATTCGATCGGGTCATGGGAGGTTCTCGGGTGGTGGGGGAAAGGGGTCGTCCGCGACGGGCGGGTCAGGGTCGGTCAGTCGGCCGGCAAGGCCACGGTCCAGGCGTCGTAGCCGTAGACCCAGCCGGCATTGCCCTGGGTCTTCATCCACTGGTTGCCGCGCGAACCGATCTGGATCTTCGCGGTGCGCTCCTGGCGCGCCCGGGCATAGGTCTGCAACGCGGCGGCGGCCTGCGCGCGACCGGTCGCCGGGCCCAGGCAGCGCCCCAGCACCACCGCATCCTCGATCGCCTGGCAGGCGCCTTGCGCCATGAACGGCAGCATCGGGTGGCAGGCGTCGCCGAGCAAGGTGACATGGCCACGCGACCACTGCGGCAGCGGGTCGCGTTCGTACAGCGCACTCTTGAGCGTGTCGTCGCAGGCATCGAGCAGCTTGCGCGCATCGGGATGGAAGTCCCGGTAGAAGCCGCGCAACTCGTGAACATCGCCTGGGCTGGTCCACGATTCCTCGTGCCAGGAGTCCTGGCCGGTGGTGGCGAACACGAAGGTGTCGCGCCCCTGGTTGAGCGGGAAGGTCACGATCTGGCTTTGCGGATTCGGGCCCCACCATTTGGTGAAGGCCTCGATCTCGGGCACATCCCTGACCTTGTCGGTCGGCACCACGGAGCGGAACGACACGACGCCGGTGAAACGCGGGCTCTCCTCGCCGAACAGCGCCGTGCGCACGCGCGAGTGGATGCCGTCGGCGCCGATGGCCACGTCCACCGTGTCGGTGCTGCCATCCTCGAATTGCAGTTCGACCCCGGCGTCGGTGTCGCGCAACGCGGTCAGTCGTTTGCCGAACACGACCTGCGCGGCGTCGAAGCCGCTGGTCAACGCAGCCAGGACATCGGCCCGATGGATCGTGATCTGCGGTGCGCCGTACTCCTTCTCGGCCACATCCGACATGCCCAGGCGCGAGGTTTCCTTGCCGGTGTCCCAGTCGCGGCTGATGCGAAAGGTCGGGCGCGCGCCGCGCTGGCGTACCGCCGCACCGACATCCGCGCCCAGCCCGTCCAGTGCCCGCACCGCATTGGGCGTCAGGTTGATGTCGGCACCCACGCGGGCGAACTGGCCCGCCTGCTCATACACCGTGACCCGGTGGCCATGGCGACGCAAGGCGATGGCCGCGGCCATGCCACCGACACCGCCACCGACAATGCCTATGTGCAAGATTGTCATGAATTCCTTGTCTCCGTTGTATGGCCGGGTGCCGGTCGCGCGCCAGGGCGCCGATCAGAACACGCCGCCGAACGACCCGCCGTCGAGCAGCAGGTTCTGGCCATTGATGTAGCCGGCATGTGCGCTGCACAGGAAGGTGCAGGCCGCGCCGAATTCCTCGGGCTGGCCCAGGCGCCGCGCCGGATGCTTGGCGATACGCGCCGCGCGCACGTCGTCGGCGTCTCGCCCCTCGCGTCTGGCCTGGGCCGCGAAGTTGCCGGCCAGCCGTGCGGTGTCGAAGGTGCCCGGCAGCAGGTTGTTGATCGTGACGCCACGCGCGACCGTGCTGCGCGCCAGGCCGGCGACAAAACCGGTCAGTCCGCTGCGCGCGCCGGTGGACAGGCCCAGGCCGTCGACCGGCGCCTTCACCGCGCTGGACGTGATGTTGACGATGCGCCCGAAGCCGCGCTCCATCATGCCGTCGACCAGCGCGCGGATCAGCGCGATCGGCGCCAGCATGTTGGCGTCGAGCGCGGCCACCCATTGCTCGCGCTCCCATTGGCGGAAGTCGCCCGGGGGCGGGCCGCCGGCATTCGTCACCAGGATGTCGAAGGACGGATGTGCGGCCAGGATGCGCGCGCGTCCGGCCTCCTGCGTGACGTCGGCGGCCACCGCATGCACCGGCGCCGTCGACAGGCCCGCCAATCGGGTGGCGGCCTCCTGCAACGGCGCTTCGGTGCGCGCGACGATCACCAGCTCGACCCCTTCGCGGGCCAGCGCGGTGGCGCAGGCCAGCCCCAGGCCGGCGCTGGCGCCGCATACCAGGGCCTTGCGCCCGGCGATTCCCATGTCCATGGCAGTCCTTATCTAACTACTTGCTTCTTGCTGCTTGCTCGTGGTGCGTCGCGTCAGCCCAGCGGCATCGGCGTGGCGGCGCGCAGGTCGACGTCGAGTCGCGCCCAGGCGTCGATCTCGACCGTCAGTTCCGGAAACACCAGCGCCGGCACGGCCACCAGCGTCGAACACGGATACACGTCGCCGAAGAACTCCCGCCGTGCCCGGCCCACCGCGTCCTTGTCGGCGATGTCGGTCACGTAGACCACGGTCTTGGTGATGTTGTGCCGGTGGCCGCCGGCGGCCTCGACCAGCGCCGCGATCTTGCCCAGTACCCGCAGCGTCTGTTCGTAGGTGTCCAGCGGTTTGCCGGCCGCAGCCGCATCGCGGCTGGCCGGATGCGCCGTCATGCCCGAGAGCACGACCTCGTCGCCGATGCGCCAGCCGTTGGTCCAGCTGGCGCTGGGCAGGTCGGGCACGGCCGGTGCGACGATCCTGTGCACGGCACTCATGGCACGGCCTCAGGCCTTGGCCGTGGCGGCCGGCGCGGCGGCGG
>JBFIDI010000672.1:0-2650 GCA_041581405.1 Burkholderiaceae bacterium | reverse complement strand
GTTCTTCAACCTTTTCGAGCCGCTGTTCCGGCTGGCGCAGCGCCGGCTCGGACTCGGCCGGCTGGGCTGGTTGTTCGTGGCGCCGAACCTGGTCGTGTTCGGGCTGTTCACCTTCCTGCCGATCGCGATCAACCTGGTCTATGCGAGCACCGGCGGCGTCAACCTGATGCCGTTCGACCGGCCCTACACCGGCGCGGAGAACTTCGGCATCCTGCTCGAATGCCGTGACTATTTCGACATCACGACCTGCCGCAAGGACGTGTTCTGGCGCGCCATCTTCAACACCGTGCAGTTCAGCCTGATCCAGGTCGTGCTGATGGTGGTGTTGTCGCTGATCACCGCGCTGGTGCTCAACCGCAAGATCATCGGGCGCGGCTTCTGGCGCGGCGTGTTTTTCTACCCGGTGCTGCTGTCGCCGGTGGTGGTGGCGCTGATCTGGAAGTGGCTGCTGCAGAGCCAGGGCGTGTTCAACGCCGCGCTGGTGGGCATGGGCGCGCAGCCTATCGACTGGCTGACCACGTCGTCGTGGGCGTTCTTCTGGGTCGTGTTCGTGTCGATCTGGGCCCACATGGGTTTCTACACGCTGATCCTGCTGGCCGGGCTGCAGGCGATTCCGAAAGACATGTACGAAGCCGCCGAGATGGACGGCGCCTCGCCCTGGCGCACGTTGCGGCGCATCACGCTGCCGCTGCTGATGCCCAACCTGATCGTCGTGCTGGTGCTGGCGATGATCCGCGCGGTGCAGATCTTCGACGAGGTGTTCGTGCTCACCGGCGGCGGCCCGGGCTCGGCGACGACCTTCATCGTGCAGTTCATCTACCAGACCGGATTCGCCGAGCAGATCCACCTGTACGGGCTGGCGGCGGCGGCGTCGCTGGTGCTGGCGCTGGGCCTGGTGTTGCTGACGCTGGTCCAGCTGCGCCTGACGCGCGCGTCCGAAGCCGGTGAAAGGGCGCGATGAAGGACTTCCTGACCCGCACCCACGGCCGCGGCCGCATGGACTGGACCGACTGGCTCAGCTACGGCTACCTGCTCATCGGCCTGTTCACGATGTTCGCGCCGGTGCTCTGGCTGGTGATGTCCTCGTTCAAGTCGGAGGCGGCGATCAGCCAGTTTCCGCCGACCTTCCTGCCGTACACGCAGAAGTCGGTGCAGGTGGCGGGGCACGACAAGCCGCTGCCGCTGTTCATGACACGCGACGACAAGGGCGAGGTCCGGCCCATGGCCCAGGTGCGGCGCATCGGCATCATGGCCACCATGGTCGACCCGGCCGACCCCGAGCAGCAGGTACGCGTGAACATCAACGACCGCACGCCGATCAACGAGCTGCAGTTCGCGCTGTCGAACTACACCGAGATCTTCGGCAAGTTCAGCTTCGGGCTCTACCTGTGGAACAGCGTGTTCATCACCGTCGTGGCCACGCTGCTGACGCTCTTGATCAACTCGATGGCGGCGTTCGCGTTGTCCAAGTACCGGTTCCGCGGCCAGAAGGCGGTGTTCCTGCTGATCATCGCCACCTTGATGATCCCGCCCACCATCATCCTGGTACCGGTGTTCCTGGTCATCAACACGGTCGGGCTGCTCAACAGCCTGTGGGGCGTCATCCTGCCGGCCATCGCCACGCCCACCGGCGTGTTCCTGCTGCGCCAGTACATGTTGACGATTCCCGACGAACTGCTCGAGGCCGCGCGCATGGACCACGCCAGCGAATGGCGCATCTACTGGAAGATCATCCTGCCGCTGGCCGCGCCGGCGCTGGCGGTGCTGGCGATCTTCTCGGTGATGTGGCGCTGGAACGACTTCCTGCTGCCGCTGATCGTGCTCTCGCGCTCCGAGTTCTTCACGCTGCAGCTGGCGCTCAATGCGTTCCAGGGCGAACTCAACACCCAGTGGCACTACCTGCTGGCGATGACCGTGATCACGCTGATCCCGATCACGCTGGTGTTCGCCTTCCTGCAGAAATACATCACCACCGGCATCGCCAGCGCCGGCGTGAAATGACACCTGCCTCCCGACCAGGACCTTAGCGTGGCCACCCTCGAACTCGCACGAATCGTCAAGTCGTTTGACCAGATCACCATCCTGCACGGCATCGACCTGCAGGTCGACGACGGCCAGTTCGTCGTGTTCGTCGGGCCCTCGGGTTGCGGCAAGTCCACCCTGCTGCGGGTGATCGCCGGCCTGGAGTCGCCGACCAGCGGCGAGGTGCGCATCGACGGGCAGGTGGTCAACGACGTGTCGGCCGCGCACCGGGGCTGCGCGATGGTGTTCCAGTCCTATGCGCTGTACCCGCACATGAGCGTGTACGACAACATGGCCTTCGGGCTCGAGAACGCCGGCGAACCGCGGACGCAGATCGAATCCAAGGTGCAGGCCGCCGCCAGACTGCTGCGGCTCGACGCGCTGCTGCAGCGCAAACCCACGCAACTCTCGGGCGGCCAGCGCCAGCGCGTGGCGATCGGCCGCGCCATCGTGCGTGAACCCAAGCTGTTCCTGTTCGACGAGCCGCTGTCCAACCTGGACGCCGAACTGCGGGTATCGATGCGCGCCGAGATCCGCGACCTGCATGCCCGGCTCAAGGCCACCATGGTCTACGTGACACACGACCAGGTCGAGGCGATGACGATGGCCGACAAGATTGTCGTGTTGC
>JBFIDI010000671.1:0-2653 GCA_041581405.1 Burkholderiaceae bacterium | reverse complement strand
TTGGCGTTGATGTCGAGGCCGACACAGCGATGGCCGTCCGGCGCGGCATACGCAGCGCCACATGAACCCAGGGTCTCGGCCAGCACGACGGACACGCCACCATGCAACAACCCGTACGGCTGGCGCGTGCGTTTGTCGACCGCAATCCGCGCGCGGATGAAATCGTCGCCAACTTCCAGGAACTCCATGCCCAGCCATTCGACCGCGGTGTCCTTGTGGATGGCGGCGAGGATGTCGACGGAGATGGCTTGTTTCCAGATGCGCATGATCGGACTCGCATGGGGGTGAAGAGAGGGGCCACTATAGCCAACTGGCGGTGCACGCGGCGCAGTGGGCGGCGCGATGCAGGAAACCGAGCGGTTGCAACTGGGCGGCATATGCCTGTACGTGATATACGAGCTTGCGCAACTCGACATCGATCCGCATCGCGCCGGTATCCATGTCGTCGTGTCCGGGCATTCGCACAAGCCGCTGGTCGCGCAGCGCGACGGCGTGTTTTTCGTCAATCCGGGCAGTGCCGGGCCGCGCCGTTTCAGCCTGCCGATCGCCGCCGGCGACGTGCTGGTCGACAACGGCGTGGTGGTTGGCGTGCGAACATGGGACCTGTTGCGCGACACCGCCTGACGTGCATCGCCGGTTGCCTGCGCACCCAATGCGAAATGCTTGTCGGCCGCAAGTGCCGCGTCAGCAGACCCGGAACAAGCGCATCTCGACCCGGTCGGGGAAACGCGCGCCGGTGCCGACGAACACGTTCTCGGTCAACCAGCGCAAGCCATCGTCCGAGACCTCGAAGGTCGGCACGCAGCGAAAATAGATCGCCTGCGGGTCGACCGGCTCGCCACGCACCAGGCGCGCGATGTCGGCGGCGCTGCCGCGGCGTATGGCGCGGTTCTGCACGAAGATGTGCTGGCCGCGGTGTGCGGCGCCGTCCAGCGCGATCATGTAGCGGGCGTCCAGGTCGGCGCAGGTGTCGGAGACGACGATCTGGAAGTCTGCGCCGCCGGCGAGCACCCGGCCCTGCAACGCAGGCCCGTCCATGCTGCCGCCGGTGATCGGAATGATGCGGCGCCGGCCGCGGCTGTTGAGGCCGCTGACCTGGCCGGCCTCGATCGGTGGCGCCACCGTCACCGTGAGATCGGCCAGCCATTCGAGTGCCGGTGTGGGAAGCGTGGAGTGCATGGGTCTGTGTGTCGCGCGATCCTGCTGATTCTCGCCGCGACCGGCGCCGCAGGCCAGCGCGGTTCAGCTGAGCCGTCGCATCATGGCCACTGCAGGGCTTGCCTTCGGACGCCCAACCTGCGGTAATGCAGGCCCATGAACATGGCACCACCTCCCCGGTTTGTCCCGCAGATCCGCCTGTACCAGGACTGGCTGCGCGAGCGGCTCGGCCTGGCATTCGACAGTTACGACGCCTTGTGGCGCTGGTCGACCACCGACCTGGACGCGTTCTGGCAAAGCATCTGGGATTTCTACGAGCTGCAGTCGCCGACGCCACATCGGGCGGTGCTGGCCGAGCGCCGCATGCCGGGCGCACGCTGGTTCCCGGGTGCGCAGTTCAATTACGCCCGCCAGGTGTTGCGCCACGTCGACGAAGCCGACGCGGCCGGCCAACCGGCGATCGTCAGCCATGACGAACGCAGCCTGGGCCGGACTGCGGCACGCGAAATGTCCTGGCCGGAACTGCGCCGGCAGGTGGCCTCGATGGCCTTGCACCTGCAGGCCCAGGGTGTCCAGCCGGGTGACCGGGTTGCCGCCTACCTGCCGAATATCCCGGAGGCGATGGTGGCGTTTCTTGCCACTGTCAGCATCGGTGGCGTCTGGAGCATCTGCGCGCCGGACATGGGTCGCAATGCGGTGCTCGACCGGTTCCGGCAGATCGCGCCGACGGTGTTGATTGCCTGTGACGGCGTGACTCACGGCGGTCGCACGCAGGACCGGCTGGCGGTGGTGGCGCAGTTGCGTGCCGAACTGCCGACGGTGCGCCATCTGCTGATGCTCGACCATGTCGGCACCCTGGCGCAAGCCGATGCCGGGTCGTTCGACGCAGACTTTGCCAGCGCGGTCGGCCGCCAGGACGCCGCCACAGCGGGGTTCGAACCACTCTGGCTGCCGTTCGACCATCCCTTGTGGATCGTCTATTCCAGCGGAACCACCGGAATGCCCAAGCCGATCGTGCACGGGCATGGCGGCACGGTGCTGGTGGGCATGGCGCTGCTGGGCATCCACAACGATGTCGGCAGCAGTTATGCCGCCAACAGCCGTGGCGAACGTTTCCACTGGTACAGCTCGACCGGCTGGGTGATGTGGAACCTGCAGGTCGGCGGCCTGCTGCTCGGCACCACCGCATGTATTTACGACGGCAGCCCGGCCGGGCGCAGCCAGGACGATACCGGCAAGCGCATACCCGCCGACTGGACCACCTTGTGGCGCTTCGCCGCCGAACTCGGCGTCAGCTTCTTCGGTGCCGGTGCCGCGTATTACGCCAATTGCCAGAAAGCCGGCATCGACCTGTCCGCGTGTGGCGACCTGTCCCGCGTGCGAACCCTCGGCAGCACCGGCTCGCCGCTCAGCGTCGAGGTGCAGGACTGGGGCACGCGCGCGTTCGATCGTATCCATGCAGCGGGCGAGCGTGGGGGCCACGACACGCGCGCCG
>JBFIDI010000670.1:0-2669 GCA_041581405.1 Burkholderiaceae bacterium | reverse complement strand
TATTACCAGCACCACGAAGTGCTGATGATCCGGCGCATCCGCGACCTGCTGTACGACCAGGGCTTCACCATCAGCGGCGCGCGCAACAAGATGCAGGAGATCCTGCAGAACGAACGCGACCGGCGCAAGAACGGCGAGGTGCTGCTCGACGGCGTCGAAGTCATCGAAACCACCGAGTCGGACCTCGACGACTTCACCGAAAGCGAACTCGAGGCCGAACAGGCCATGCCGACGTCCGGCCAGTGGCTGATGGTGCGCCGCGAGTTGTCCGAAATCCGCGACCTGTTGACAACGACCTACTGACCGCCGGCAGGAAGCCCTCGATGCAGGGCTATAATCGCCGTCTTCGGTGTGTGGCGCAGCCTGGTAGCGCACTTGCATGGGGTGCAAGGGGTCGAAGGTTCGAATCCTTTCACACCGACCACGAGACAGTACAGAGGCCTTCAGGGAGCGATTCCTGAAGGCCTTTTCACTGGGAGTCGTGCCGGATCGCATCTGGCAAGTCGCGATTGCCGCCTGACGGGCCAGAACGTCGCAGCAGGGGACCTTGGGGGCAATGGTGGCGGCCCTGATCCGGACCGGCTGATGGTTCCGACTTGGGGGCGTCGAACACGCGTCTTTGCATCGCCGGCCGACTGCTGCATCGCCGATGCCTGTCTTGCGACATGCCTGATCGACCTTGGCTCCCGGCTCCGGCGGCTGGCGGAACATGCGATCTGCTCCGCCGCAAGCCTGCCCCAATGCACGCCACGCCCACCGTGCCGCGGCACGAAGCGCAGGCGGGGACTTCCACCTTTCGTTAGTCGGGTGATGGGAAGAGGGTCATCGCTCGAGCCAACGTTTGCACCCACTGAAGACGTGGTGTCAAATGACAGCTATTGTGTCCATCTGGATTGTTCATGCCCTTCCTTTCACAAGACGCTCTCAATGCGATGGGGTTCAAGTCGTTGGGCAAGAACGTACGAATCTCCGACAAGGCGGCAATCTATGACGCCGACCAGATGGAGATTGGCGATTTCTCCCGCATTGACGACTTCTGCGTGATTTCCGGCAAGGTGAAGGTCGGCAGAAACGTCCACATCGCGGTGTTTTGCAACGTCGCTGGTGGCACCGAAGGAATCACCTTTGGCGATTTTGCGGGCCTTGCCTACCGTTGCGATGTCTTCTCGCAAAGCGATGACTACACGGGAAGAACACTCACCAATCCCACCGTACCGACAAGGTACAAGATGGAGGCAAGGAAGGCTGTTCATATTGGACGGCACTGCATCGTTGGCACTGGTTCAAAGGTCTTTCCCGGAGTGACACTTGCCGATGGTTGCGCGGTCGGCGCTATGACGATGGTGACCAAGAGCACGGAGGAATGGGGCATCTATTTTGGTGTGCCGGCCAGGAAGATCAAGGACCGCAAACGTGATCTGCTGATGTTGGAACTGGACTACCTGTCGAACGAAGCTCCCATGTCGACACCAGATGGCGATGGTATTTCGGCCACGGATGCTGGCGAACCCCACGGACACCAAAACTAAGGCGCGGGCGAGACCGGGAGCACATCGAGCAGGAGGGCTCCGAAAACTCCAGGCGTTGCTTCGTGCCAGTTCACGCCCGGAGACCGTTCGGACGCTTTATGGAAGAGGCCCAAGGAGGCTTGTCTCATCGCATCTTCATTCGTCTGCGGTCCAGTCCGTCAGCGCCTCGCAACGCAACAACCCGCCCTACCGCGCCTTCTCCAGATTCTGTTCCAGCGTCGCCGCCGACAGTTCTCCCAGTCGCGACGCGACCATCTTGCCGCTGGCGTTGAAGAACAGCGTGGTCGGGTAACCTTGCTGCTTGAACGCCGCGCTGGCCTGGCGCTTGTCGTCGATCAGCATGTTGGCCAGCTGCAACTGCCGGGCGTGCAGCCAGCGGGCGACCTGCGCGCGTTCTTCGCCCTGGTTGATGAAGACGAAATGCACGTCCGCATGCCGGCGCTGTGCCTCGACGAACATCGGCATCTCGCGCACGCACGGCGGGCACCAGGTGGCCCACAGGTTGACGACGACGGGTTTGCCGGTGAACTCTGCCAGCCGGACGGTCGGGGCGGCGGCTTCGAGCGCGGCCAGTTCGATGTCGGGCAAGCTTTGTTGCCCGGGGCCGGACCGGATTGCCAGCCAGCCGATGCCCAGCGCAAACACCACCGTTCCGGCGAGAAGCGCGCGCTGCAAGGGCTTGCGCATGGCGGGGTTCTTCTGGAAGCGGTGAAACGCATAGAACCACATGCCGGCCAGGCCGGCCGTGGCGTTCCAGCCGCCGTCGCGGATGTCGACGATGCTCAGTGGCGACGAAAAATACAGCGTCTTGTATTCGAGCACGAAAGCCAGCCGCGCCACCACGGCGCCGATCAGCATCGCGTTCCACAACGTGCCCTCGACGTCGACACCGCTGCGTTTGCCCACGCGCCGGCCCACCAGCATGCTGATGCCGGCGGCGGCAAAGACCAGCAACAAGGCGTAGGGCAGCAGCAGGGGGCCGAGGGTGAAGGCGTTGTTCATGTCGGATGGATGGCATCGCGGGCGAAAGGTTCGACGCGACGGATGCCCGGGCCTCGCATGGCGTGATCGATGCTCCGATTGGCGCAGCCGTCGCGGCTGGCCACCCGCACGCCGGCGTGCGGCGCCGCGTTGTCTGAT
>JBFIDI010000669.1:0-2676 GCA_041581405.1 Burkholderiaceae bacterium | reverse complement strand
CAGGTCGAGGTAGTCCTGCAGCACGGGGGCCAGCTCGGCCACTGCCGCGCCGGGGGCCTTGGCCTTGGCCGGGGCTGCCGCCGCAACGCCGGCGTCCGGGTTCGCCAGCCGCATGAAGCCTTGTCCGGCTTCGCCGCTGGTCTTGGCATAGTCGCCGTCCAGGCGGTACAGCCCGGCACCGGCGTGGGTGTCGAACACCGCCATCGGCGCGTCCTTCTGGGTCATGTGCCGCAAGACGGCAATCAGCACCGTGTGTTTGAGCACGTCGGCGTGGTTTCCGGCGTGAAAGGCGTGTCGGTAGCTGAACATGCATGAATAGTAACCCGCGCGGGCCATTGCCTTTATATAATGGCGGGCTTCGCAGCGCTTGTGTGCTTCCGCGGCGAAGTCAAGGCTACTCCGTCGTTCCGGCGGCCGGTCGCCTTGAAACCCTACCTAAGAGACTCCCACCAGAGGAGAACCCGACCGTAGAAAAGAGGCACCGCCAGTGGCTACGCGACAGTAGCCCGACAAACCAACTGTAAAGAGTAACTCATGAAAACGTTCAGCGCAAAAGCAGCTGACGTGACGCACGAGTGGTTTGTGATTGACGCGACCGACAAGGTCCTCGGACGAGTAGCCAGCGAAGTTGCTCTCCGTTTGCGCGGCAAACACAAGGCCATTTATACGCCTCACGTCGATACCGGTGACTACATCGTCATCATCAACGCAGCCAAGCTGCGTGTCACCGGCGCCAAGCCGCTCGACAAGATCTACTACAGCCATTCCGGCTATCCCGGTGGCATCTCGTCCGTCAACTTCCGCGACATGCAGTCCCGTTTCCCGGGCCGCGCACTCGAGAAGGCCGTCAAGGGCATGTTGCCCAAGGGCCCGCTCGGCTACGCCATGATCAAGAAGCTCAAGGTGTACGGCGGTGCAGAGCACCCGCACACCGCCCAGCAGCCCAAAGCGTTGGAAATTTAAGGAGCCTTGAGAATGATTGGTGAATGGAACAATGGCACGGGCCGTCGCAAATCCAGCGTCGCGCGCGTGTTTCTGAAAAAAGGCTCCGGCAAGATCACGGTCAACGGCAAGGACATCCAGGAGTTCTTCGGCCGCGAAACCTCGATCATGATCTGCAAGCAGCCGCTGCACCTGACCAACCATGTCGAAACCTTCGACATCATGGTCAACGTGGCCGGCGGCGGCGAATCCGGTCAGGCTGGCGCAACCCGCCACGGCATCACCCGCGCCCTGATCGACTACGACGAGACCCTCAAGAGCGAGCTGTCCAAGGCTGGCTTCGTCACCCGCGACGCGCGCGAAGTGGAACGCAAGAAGGTCGGCCTGCACTCTGCACGCCGCCGCAAGCAGTTCTCCAAGCGCTGATCCGGCCTGCCGCGATGGCACCACGCAGCTCCTTCCCGGGAAAACCACCCTGGTCGGGGCTGGGAGTGCAGTCGCAGCGGGAGGTCGTGGCTGCAAACCCGTTGCGGCCCGATCCCGAAAACCGTCCTTGCGACGGTTTTTCGCATTCTGAGCCAGAGCGATGCGTTTTCGCCTGCTGCGCCGCCGCCTGACCGTCAGCGCGCCCCGCATGGCGGTGCGCAGCGCCTTGCCCTGGCCGTTTCGCTGGGCCATGCTGGCCGTGGTGTTCGGGTTTTGCGCGGCCATCGCGTTGTGGGCCTTCGAGTTCGGCAAGGTGATCGCCGGCGTCGACGGCCCGTCCGACGAGCAGACCGTCAGCCTGCGCATCGAGCTGGAACGGGCGCAGCGCGAGCGCGACGAGGCGCGTTCGATTGCCAACACCTCGCAGACGCTGCTGACCGCCGGCCGCGCCGCACAGGAGCAACTGATTGCCCAGAACCGGCAACTCGAACAGGAGATCCTGAGCCTGCGCGACGACCTGGGCTTTTTCGAGAAGCTGATCCCGATGTCGGGCGTCGAGAGTATTGCCGTGCGGGGCCTGCAGGCCGAAATGGGCGATGACGGGCGCCTGAAATGGCGTGTCCTGCTGATCCAGCCGCAAAAGACCAAGGCCGAGTTCAAGGGTACGCTGGAGTTCAAGCTGACCGGCGTGCTGGCGGGCAAGCCGTGGCAGATGGCCGATCCCGAGAAGGAGGTCGACATCCGGTTCACCCAGTTCGGCCGCTTCCAGGGTTTCCTGGATGTTCCCGCGCAGGTGGTGGTCAAGTCGGTGTCGGTGCGGGTCATGGAAGGCAACAAGGTCAAGGCGACGGAAACCGTCAAGCTGTAACAACAACAGGCAAGCAACACGAGGAGTCGACGACATGTTCAACAAGCGCAAGCAACCCCCGATCAAGAGCCTGATCGCCCATGGCAGCGAGATTGCCGGCAATTTCACGTTCCGGGACGGCCTGCGCATCGATGGCGCCCTGGTCGGTGACATTCATGCGCACGAGGGCCAGTCCAGCATCCTGGTGATCTCCGAATCGGCCTCGGTGACCGGCGCCATCCATGCCGATCACATCATCATCAGCGGCCACGTCAACGGTCCGGTCCATGCCAACCTGATGCTGGAATTGCAGCCCAAGGCCCGCATCGAGGGCGATGTGTATTACCGTGCGCTGGAGATGCATCAGGGGGCGACGATCTCGGGCCAGATGCATCCGATCGGCGCCGACGAGGCAAAGCCCACACTGAAATTGGCGGCAAACAACAAGTAGGCTCGTGCTT
>JBFIDI010000668.1:0-2682 GCA_041581405.1 Burkholderiaceae bacterium | reverse complement strand
GGTGCACTGGCATGGGCCGGCCCGCGACACGCCGCCGGCGAGCCCGCGGCGCACGACGGTGCGGCTCAGCGCAGGTTGATCTCGACGCGCCGGTTCTGCGCCTGGGCGACCTCGTCGGCCGTGGCCACGGCGGGCTCGCGTTCGCCGCGCCCGGCGATGCTGATCATGGCCGGATCGACGCCGGCCTGCACCAGCCATGCGCGCACCGTCTGTGCGCGTTGCAGCGACAGCCGGTCGTTGTCCAGCAGCGTGCCGACCCGGTCGGTATGGCCGATGACCGTGATCTCGGGTGCCGGGTAGTCGGACACCAGGTCCATCAGTTGCTTCAGTACGGGCTGGAAGGCCGGCGAGACGTCCTGGGCCGATCCGAACTCGAACAGCAGCGTGAACGACACCGGCGTGCCCGGGCGGGCGTCCAATGTCTGCGCATAACGCTGGCGGACGGCGTCGGCGTCCTGGAGCGCGGTGACGAATACGCCGCGGGCATTGCTGGTGGCGCTGGCATACGGTGTGTCGAGCCGCTGCTGGTCGGACGCGGTGCGCAGTTCCAGTGCACCGGCGCGGCCATCGGCGTCCGGCAGCAGCACGACGGTGCTGCCGGGCTCGGCGTTCAAGCCCAGGTACAGGATCGTGGCCAGGCCGGCGACAAACAGCAGCATGGCGTCGGACTACGGGCCGGCATCGATGACGAAGCTGGTGCCGCGCACGCCCAGTGTCATGCCGGGCGCCGAGAACCGTACCGCCTCGGGCGTGGCCTTGGCGATCTTGCCGGAGATCACCGACAAGGTGCCCCGCCGCACCGTGGCGTCGATGGCGCCGGCATGGGTGGTGCTGTCGAAGCTGAACCGGGTGAGGTCGACCGTCGAGTTGGGGCCGGCCGATAGCAGGGTGTTGTCGCGCAGCGTGATGCCGACCGAGCCATCGGGGCCGGTGGTGACGCGGTCGTTGCTGTAGATGCGGGTGCCCACCGGCGCCGGCAGCGGACGGTTGTCGCGTTCGACGGAAACCTGGCCCTTGCTGATCTTGACCATGCCCGCTTCGTCTGCCGCCCATGCCGACACGCTGGCCAGCAACATGGCGGCGGCGAACGTGACATATGTGCGGGAGTTCATTTGCCGTACCTCCGATTGGCTGTTCTAATTCTCATCAGATGCCTGACGACCCACTATACCGCTTTCCCGCATGCATGGAATCCCTGCAAGCGATGGCCGCGCATCTGCAGGCGACGGTGCCGGCCTGCGACGCCGCGGCCCGGTTGCGGGCCGAGACGGCACTCGAGGAACTGCTGACCAACTCGATCGTGCATGGCAAGGCCCGGCAATCGCCGTCGGCCTCGGTGTGGCTGTCGGCGCGGGTCAGCGATGACGTGCTGCACCTGCGCTACGAGGACGCCTTCGCCGCGTTCGATCCGGTCGCGCGGATCGACGAGGCCTTGTTGCGGACCGCCAATCCGATGGAGCAGCGCCCGCCGGGCGGCCTGGGCCTGTTGATGGTGTTCCGGCTGGCCGACGCGTTCCGCTACCTGCACGAGAACGGCCGCAACCGCATCGAGCTGAGTTTCACCGGCCGGCCGATCGTGGTGCCCACGGCCGGCCCGGCCCGGCGTCGCTCAGTCGACCTTGGCGCCTGAGGCCTTGACGACCTTCTCGTACTTGGCGCGTTCGGCGTTCATGAAACTGCCGAATTGTTCGGGCGTGGTCGGCACCGGTTCGGCCATCAGCGTGGCGAAGCGGGTCTTGACCTCCGGGTTGTTCAACGCGGCGACAAAGGCCTGATTGAGCTTGGTCACCACGTCCTTGGGCGTGGCGGCCGGCACCACCAGGCCCCACCAGGTATCGACCTCGAAGCCGGGCAGGGTTTCGGCGACCGCCGGCACATCGGGCAACACGGCACTGCGCTTGGTCGTCGTGACCGCCAGCGCCTTGAGCTTGCCCGCCTTGATGTTGGCCGAGGCCGTGGCCAGGTTGTCGAAGTTGAAGTCGACCTGGCCCGACAGCAGCGCGAGCTGGGCCGGATTGCCGCCGTTGTAGGGGATGTGCACGGCGAAGATGCCGGCCTGCGCCTTGAACATCTCGCCGGCCAGGTGGCCGCCGCTGCCATTGCCGCCGGAGCCGTAGTTGAGCTTGCCGGGGTTGGCCTTGGCGTACTTGATCAGGTCGCCCAGGCTGTTGATGTTCAGGCGTCTGGCGGCATCGGCATTGAGTACCAGTACGTTGGGAACCCGCACCAGCTGCGTGATCGGCGCGAAGTCCTTGGCCGCATCGAACGGCATCTTGCTGTACAGCCAGGGGTTGATGGCATGCGTGGCCACCGCGGCGATGCCGATCGTCGTGCCGTCGGGCGTCGATTTGGCGACCAGGTCGACGCCGATGTTGCCGCCACCGCCGGGCTTGTTCTCGACGATGACGGTTCCCAAGTTGTCCCGGACGGCTTCGGCGAGCACGCGCGAGGTCACGTCGATCGGACCGCCCGGGCCGTAGGGAACCACGATCCGGGTCGTCTTGGATTGGGCCGACACGGTCAGCGGGGTCATCGCCAGCGATGCGGCCAGGGCCGACATGCCGACGAGCGCGAAAAGGGAGGAGGGGTGTTTTTTCATGCGCCGATTTTGCCTCAGACCGCGGGCTGCCCCATCGGGCCGCCGGCGGCCGCTCGCGGGACGGGCCGCCGCCGCGGCCCGTC
>JBFIDI010000667.1:0-2689 GCA_041581405.1 Burkholderiaceae bacterium | reverse complement strand
GTACTACATGGACTGGTTCAACGAGAACGTGCTGGCCCGCGCTGCGCGTGGCCTGGGTACCGGCTTGTGGAAGGGTGGCGATCAGGGCCTGATCGACGGAGCGCTGGTCAATGGTTCCTGGAAGCTGGTCGGATGGGTCGCGTCCATCGTGCGCCGCCTGCAGTCCGGTTTCCTGTACCACTATGCGCTGTCGATGATCCTGGGGGTCTTCGTGTTGATGACGTATTTCGTCTGGCGCAGCTAGTCGCCTGGGAGAAGAAGAAAAATGGGATTGCTGAGCCTGGCCATCTGGACGCCCGTCTTTTTCGGCGTCGTATTGCTGGCGTTGGGCCGTGACGAACACGCCCAGGCGGTGCGCTGGATTGCGCTGATCGGGGCCTTCATCAGCCTGATGGTCACCGTGCCGCTGTACACCGGTTTCGAACTCGGCACGGCTGCGATGCAGTTCGTCGAGCAGTCGCCGTGGATCGAACGCTTCAACGTCGACTACCACCTCGGCGTGGACGGCATCTCCGTGTGGTTCGTGTTGCTGACGGCCTTCATCAACCTGATCGTCGTCATCGCCGGCTGGGAGGTCATCACCAAACGCGTGAACCAGTACATGGGCGCGTTCATGATCCTCAGCGGCCTGATGATCGGCGTGTTCAGCGCGCTCGACGGCCTGCTGTTCTACGTGTTCTTCGAGGCCACGCTGATCCCGATGTATCTCATCATCGGCATCTGGGGCGGGCCGAACAAGATCTACGCAGCGTTCAAGTTCTTCCTGTACACGCTGCTCGGTTCCTTGCTGCTGCTGATCGCGCTGATCTACCTGTACACCGTTGCCGGCGGCAGCTTCGACATCCTGACCTGGCATACGCTGCCACTCGGCGGCACGGCCCAGACGCTGATCTTCTTCGCCTTCCTGGCGGCGTTCGCGGTCAAGGTGCCGATGTGGCCGGTGCACACCTGGTTGCCGGACGTGCACGTCGAGGCGCCCACCGGCGGCTCCGCCGTGCTGGCGGCGATCATGCTCAAGCTCGGTGCCTACGGTTTCCTGCGCTTCTCGATGCCGATCGCGCCGGACGCCGCGCGCGAGTGGGCCTGGCTGATGATCGCGCTGTCGCTGATCGCCGTGATCTACGTCGGCCTGGTGGCCATCGTGCAACGCGACATGAAGAAACTCGTGGCGTATTCGTCGGTCGCCCACATGGGTTTCGTCACGCTCGGCTTCTTCGTGTTCAGCGACCTCGGTGTCTCGGGCGGCATCGTGCAGATGATTGCGCACGGCTTCGTGTCGGCCGCGATGTTCCTGGCCATCGGCGTGTTGTACGACCGCGTGCATTCGCGCGAGATCGCCAGCTACGGCGGCGTCATCAACACCATGCCCAAGTTCGCGGCGTTCGCGCTGCTGTTCGCGATGGCGAATGCCGGCCTGCCCGGCACCGCCGGTTTCGTCGGCGAGTGGATGGTGATCCTGGCCGCCGTCAAGGCCAACTTCTGGATCGGCATGGGTGCGGCCACGGCGCTGATCCTGGGCGCGGCCTATACCTTGTGGATGTTCAAGCGGGTCTATCTCGGACCGGTGGCCAACGACGACGTCAAGAACCTGCAGGACATCAATGCGCGCGAGTTCCTGGTGTTCGCGCTGCTGGCGATCGCGGTGCTTGCCATGGGCGTGTATCCCAAGCCCTTCACGGACGTGATGGACAGTTCGGTGGCCGAACTGCTGCGCCATGTCGCGTTGTCCAAGTTGAATTGAGAAGAGATCCGCGACCATGATTGACAACTACAGCTGGATCACGGTTTTCCCCGAGATCGTCCTGTTGACCCTGGCCTGCGTGATTGCGCTGGTGGACCTCTTCGTCAAGAGCCCGAACCGCACGGCCACCTATGTGCTGACGCTGATCACGCTGGCCATCGTGGCCTTCATGCAGGCCGAATACGCCATCAGCGGCCTGAACCAGTACGGCTTCAGCAAGCTGGTCGTCAGCGACCAGATGGGCAACTGGCTCAAGTGCTTCGCCACGCTGGCCGTGATGGTGACCCTGGTCTACGGCCGTGCCTATGCCGGCCATCGCGAGATGATGCGCGGCGGCGAACTCTTCACGCTGTCGATGTTCGGCCTGCTGGGCATGTTCCTGATGATCGGCGGCAACAACTTCCTGGTCATCTACATGGGCCTGGAACTGCTGACGCTGTCGAGTTACGCACTCGTGGCGCTGCGCCGCGACAGCACCATCGCCACCGAGGCGGCGATGAAGTATTTCGTGCTCGGCGCGATGGCCTCCGGCTTCCTGCTGTACGGCATGTCGATGCTGTACGGCGCCACCGGCACGCTGGACGTCAACCAGGTCGCGCAGGCGATCGCCAGCGGCAACATCCGGCACCAGGTGCTGGTGTTCGGCCTGGTGTTCATCGTGGCCGGCCTGGCATTCAAGCTCGGCGTGGTTCCGTTCCACATGTGGCTGCCCGACGTCTACCACGGCGCACCGACGACGGTCACGCTGCTGATCGGCGGAGCGCCCAAGCTGGCGGCATTCGCCATCATGATCCGCCTGCTGGTCGAAGGCCTGCTGCCGCTGGCGATCGACTGGCAGCAGATGCTGGCGGTGCTGGCGGTGGGCTCGCTGCTGGTCGGCAACCTGGCCGCCATCGTGCAGACCAACATCAAGCGCATGCTGGCGTTCTCGACCATCTCGCAGATGGG
>JBFIDI010000666.1:0-2690 GCA_041581405.1 Burkholderiaceae bacterium | reverse complement strand
GCGCCCCAAGCCCTCAGTTGGGGGCGTTGCGCCGGAATACCAGCCGCTCGGGCGTCGATGCGGCGCGCACCAGCGCATAACCCTCGGCGTCGAAACTCTCGAGCTGCTCCACGGTGCGGGCCCGCTGGCGTACCACGTGGCGCGCCATCAGGCCGCGCGCGCGCTTGGCCAGGAAGCTGATGACCTGGTGCCGCTCGCCGCGGGTCTCCTCGAACACGCATTCCACCACCCGGGCCTTCAAGGCCTTGCGGTCGACGGCCCGGAAATATTCCTGCGACGCCAGGTTGACCACCAGCGGGTCCGCCTCGCCGGCCAGCCGCCGGTTCAGGTACTGCGCGATGCGTGGTCCCCAGAACTGGTACAGGTTGGCGCCGCGTTCGTTCGGCAGGCGGGTCTTCATCTCCAGCCGGTAGGGCTGCATCCGGTCCAGCGGACGCAACACGCCGTACAGGCCGCTGAGGATGGCCACATGCTCCTGCATCCAGCCCAGGTCGTCCGGCGACAACGCGCGTGCCTGCAGCCCGCCGTACACGTCGCCGTCGAACGCCAGCACCGCCGGGCGCGAGGTCTCCTGCGGCACCGCGCGCCGCCAGGCCTTGTAACGCGCCACGTTGAGCCGCGACAGGTCGTCGCTGAGGTCCATCAGTTCGGCGATCTGCGCCGGCTTGTACTTGCGCAGTTCGCGGATCAGGCGCACCGATTCGGATACGAACAGGGGTTCGCTGTGGGCAACGTCGGGCAACGGGGATTCATAGTCCAGCGACTTGGCTGGCGACAGGAGGAGCAGCATGGGGGAAGAACAACCTTTCGCAGGCGATTATCCCAGCCGGCCCGCGGGCGGCAGCCCGGGCGCGCGCAATCCCCGCGATCGGGCCCGGTTCAGACCGTCTGCAGCATCGACTCGATGGTCTGCTGCACCGCCAGCGCCTCGTCGAAACCCGGCAGCAGATGGTCGCGCCCCTCGATCATCGCGACCCACTGCTCGAGCTGGTCGGCCTGGCCGCGCGCGCGCAATTCGTCGGGTTCGCCCAGCGATTCCTCGCTGCCGCCCTTGCGCTGGCCGGTCACGCCGAACCAGTCGCGCAGCGTGAGCACGCCCCACTGGGCGCGCCACACCATGCGGTTGCGCTCGGCCGCCGGGAGGTTCGCATCGACCCGGGCCTTGACGTGCACCGGCACCTCGTCGACCCGCAGTTCCGCCTCCAGCGCGGTTTCGGCCCCGACGCCATCGGGCGGATACACCGGCTTGCTGCTCCACACCGCGGCCGGCCCGAGCACCCGCTGCAGCACGAAGATGAAATGCGACAACACCTCGCGCGAGAAACCGCCCTCGGCACGTTCCGACAACCACGCGCCGGCGGCCATCTGCCAGGGGCGCGGCCAGGCGGCAAACGCCAGGTCGATGCGCACGTCGTGCAAGGTCCCCATGGGCAGGGTCGATCCCGCGCCGAAGTTGTGCTGCAGGCAGGCCAGGCCATGGGACGAGGCCAGCGAGAAATTGACGGCGCCTCGCAGTTTTTCGTCCGCGATGCGCCGCACCAGGCGCCGCGCGGCATCGAAATCGACCGTCAGCGGTTTCTCGCACAACACGGCCAGCCCGGCATCGAAGGCCAGTGCACTCAGGCGCATGTGCGGCCCTGGCGGCGTGGCGATGTACAGGCCGTGCAGCCCGGGCGAGGCGATCAGGGCCTCGGCGCTGTCGGCGCTGCGCAGCTCCGGATGCAGTTGCAGCGCCCGCGCGCAGCTGTCGGGATTGGCGTCCCATGCCATGGTGGCGCGCAGGCGCGGATGCGACTGCAGCCGCTCGAGCATGCGATGGCCCATGACACCGAGGCCGACGATTCCGATGTTCAGGCTGTCCGGCATGCAGCCTCCGAGACCGTGTCGCGTGCGGCGCCGCTTACCGGAGATCGCCCGCCAACGATGCCAGCGTTTCCGGCGCGATGGCCATGTGCGCCGGATAGTTCGTGTGGTCGCAGCCGAGCTTGACACTGGCGCCGGCCTTGACCGCGGCGCACATGGCCGGCGTCAGCTCGAAACGCACGAAATGCACGGCCGAGGTCTTCTCGTCGTTCTCGCGGTCGAGGTCCTCGTCGGCAATCGCGTACACCCGCGCCATGCCCTCGACTTCGACGAACATGCGGTCCTCGACACCGATCAGCCGCGCCAGTTCGCGCTTGCGCTCGTTCACGTCCGGGTATTCGATCAGCATCGTCGCCTTCCAGTTGCTGCCGTCGGGCACCAGGGGCGCGTAGGCGTCGATCTCCTGCTGTATGCCCTCTTCCTCGAAGATCTTCTCGATGCGCAGCATCTCCTGGATCTGGTAGCGGATCGTCATCTCGCTCTCGAACTGCAGCGTGATGTGATCGCCCAGCGCCACCGAACGCAGCTTGCGGTGCGCGATGACTTCGTCCTTGTGCGCCTTGCGGTACTTGCTGTAGGCCTCCAGGCTCATCAGGCTCTCGGGGGTGATGTGTCCGGTCAGTTGCATGTGACTCTCCTGCTTCGGTGTTGCGTCTGTCTGTCTATTTCAGGCCATAGGCTTCGCGCACCAGCGTCAGCGGATGCTTCTGCGGTACCGCGCCGAGCGCGTTGACCTCGAAGCCCTGGGCGATGTGGTGGCCGCCGAGCGGGCAGTCGGAGCTGATCACGTCCGGCGCGCCACCGTCCTTGTGGTTGGCCATGGCCTT
>JBFIDI010000665.1:0-2700 GCA_041581405.1 Burkholderiaceae bacterium | reverse complement strand
CCTCGATGATGTTGCCGCGCTCGGACATCAAGTGGCTCGACGCCAGCCAGTCGGCCGGCGAAATCCTGGAGCAGCTGCGCGAAGGCGGCGCCAAGCGCGCGTTTTCCTGGTACCCCGTGTGCCGCGGATCGCTGGAGAACGTGGTGGGCACGATCAGCCTGGGCAAGCTGATCGAACTCGGATCGCAGCATGCCGAGACCATCGAGGAGCACGTGCATGCGCCGGTGTTCGTGCCCGAGACCTTGTCGGGCATGGAACTGCTCGAGCAGTTCCGTACCAAGACCGCACGCATGGTGCTGGTGGTCGACGAATACGGCGATGTGCAGGGCCTGATCACGCCCAACGACATGCTCGAGGCGATCACCGGCGAACTGCAGCCCTATACCCCGGTCGACGCCTGGGCCACGCCGCGCGAGGACGGCAGCTGGCTGATCGACGGCGCGATGCCGGTGGGCGAATTCAAGTCGCGGCTCGACATCGACGATCTGCCCGACGAGGAGCGCGGCCGCTACAACACCGTGGCTGGCCTGCTGATGGCGGTCTCGGGATCGCTGCCGGTGGAAGGCGAGCGCATCGATTGCGCGGGCTGGAGCTTCGAAGTCGTCGATCTCGACGGCCGGCGCATCGACAAGGTGCTGGCCACCCGCATGACGCCCGAGCAGATCGCCGATTCGTCCTACGACACCTGAACGTTGGCGCCGGCAGGCGCCGCGATCAGATCCAGCCCGCCAGCCGGTAGGCCGCGATGCCCAGCCACTCGTGCAGGGCCAGCTTCCACGTGCCGGGCCCGTAGTGCAGCGAGAAGTCGAACCAGGAGTCGTGCGCGGTGGTGCGATAGTCGACCGGCCACGGCGTCACGTTCCAGCCCACGCGCTCGAACACACCCATCGAGCGCGGCATGTGGAAGGCCGACGTGAGCAGCAGCCAGGGCCGGCGCTTGTCCACGCCGGGCTGGCCGGCGCTGTACAAGGCGTTTTCGTAGGTGTTGCGGGAGCGGTCCTCGTACACCACGCGCGCGGGGTCGACACCCATGGCCGTGAAGAACACCCGGGCGCGTTCGGCCTCGCTGGCGCCGGTGGCCGTTACGGTGGCGATGCCACCGGTGAACAACAGGCGCAGGTGCGGATACCGGCGCATCAGGGCCACGGCCTCGGTCATGCGCTCGGCCTGCTCGTTGAGCCCGACCTCGTGGTGGCTCTGCCACAGGCTGGCATGGGACAGGCCGCCGCCGAGCACGACGATACCGACCTGTTGCTGCATGTCGACTTCGGCCGGACGCGGGTGGCGTGCCTCCAGCGTGCGCACCAGCGCCTCGGGACCCGAGGTCCAGCAGGCGCCGATCAGCGCCAGCAAGGCCAGCCAGGTGAGTGTGCGCCCCAGCCGGGGCCGGCGCCACGACGACAGCAGCAGACCACCCGCCAGCAGTCCCATGACCCAGAACAGGGGTTCGATCGCGAATGCCAGCAGCTTGGATGCAATGAACATCGGCCGCGCGGGGTCAGGCCGTGTTGCGCCGGGGCACGGGCGCGGCGCGCAGCCGGAACGCATCGGGCATGCCCGAGCCCAGCAGAGGACGCAGGTAGAGCCGGAACGCGTCGGTCACGTCGGTGCCGCTGGCGTCGATGAAGGCGTCCTCCATGACACGGGTCTTGCCCGCGACCGCGGCCAGGTCGAGCAGTTCGTAGTCCACCGAATAGAAGCCGGTGCGCCGGATCGCCACCGAACCGTCCTGCGTGCCCCACATCGCGAACTGCACCGCCTTTTCGCCGACCTCGCGCGCCTCGCGCTGGTCCACGTCGGAAACACATCCGATGAAGGAGCGCTGCAGGTAGCCGAAGGTGTCGCCGCGCACGCGCTTGATGCCCAGCTTGCCGCGGATCTCCTCGCACAGCAGGTCGGCCAGTGCGCCGGTGCCCGAGAGCTGTACGTTGCCGTGTGCGTCGTGTTCCAGCTCCTTGGCCAGCAGGCTGAGAATCGGTGTTCCCGCGGCGTCGTGCACACCCTCGGAGACTGCAACGACGCAACGGCCGAACCGGTCGTATGTGGATTTCACGTCGGCCAGGAATTGCGGGATGTCGAAGGTGCGCTCGGGCAGGTAGATCAGGTGCGGGCCGTCGTCCTCGAACTTCTTGCCCAGTGCCGACGCGGCGGTCAGGAAACCGGCGTGCCGGCCCATGACCACGCCCACGTAGACGCCGGGCAGGGCGGCGTTGTCCAGGTTCACGCCGGCAAAGGCCTGGGCCACGAAACGCGCGGCCGACGGAAAACCGGGCGTGTGGTCGTTGCCGACCAGGTCGTTGTCGATCGTCTTCGGGATATGGATCGAGCGCAGCGGGTAGTTCGCCTTGCGTGCCTCCTCGCTGACGATACGCACCGTGTCCGACGAGTCGTTGCCGCCGATGTAGAAGAAGTAGTCGATGCCGTGCGCACGCAGCACTTCAAAGATCTGCCGGCAGTATCCCAGGTCGGGCTTGTCGCGGGACGAGCCCAGCGCAGAGCCGGGGGTTGCGCCCACTAATTCGAGATTATGGCTGGTTTCCTGCGTCAGGTCGACGAAGTCTTCGTCGACGATGCCGCGCACGCCATGGCGCGCACCATAGACCCGCTGCACGTTATGGTGTCGCCGCGCCTCCAGCGCCACGCCCACCATCGACTGGTTGATCACCGCCGTGGGGCCGCCGCCTTGCGCGACGAGGATTT
>JBFIDI010000664.1:0-2702 GCA_041581405.1 Burkholderiaceae bacterium | reverse complement strand
CTGTGGACCAAGGATCGCTACATGCGCCAGCTCGACGCCGACGCCATCCAGGAACTCGAACGCCACTTCGACTTCGCCACCGTGCCGCCCAACCGCGAGATGATCCGGCAGGACGAATACGGCAACTTCATGGTCGTGCTGCTGTCGGGTTCGGTGGCGGTCGACCGCGTACAGCCATGGGGCGAACGGCTGCGCCTGGCCGAGACTCGGCCGGGTGACATCCTGGGCGAGATGTCGCTGCTCGACAGCGGCATCCGGTTCTCGGCTTGCACGACGATGGGCAATTGCGAGGTCGGCGTGTTGACCGCCGAAGGCATGGACAACATGATGGCGGCGAGCCCCCATCTGGCCGCCAGCCTGATTGCGCTGCTGGCACGCAAGCTGTCGCTGCGCTTGCGAGTGGTCAGTGCGCGCCTGAGCGAAAAGAAGTGACGAACTGCAGGGAGAAGGCAAGACATGGAACGCGACCAGGCCACCAAATTCATCACGGACCTGCTGCGGCTGATGATCAGCCGCAACGGCAGCGACCTCTTCATCACCGGTGACTTTCCGCCCGCCATCAAGGTCGACGGCAAGGTCACCAAGGTGTCCCCCCAGCCGCTCAACGGCGATCACACCCGTGCGCTGGCGCGTTCGGTGATGAACGACAAGCAGGTCGCCGAGTTCGAACGCACCAAGGAGTGCAACTTCGCGATCTCCCCGCCCGGCGTCGGACGGTTCCGGGTGAACGCGTTCATCCAGCAGGGCAAGGTCGGCATGGTGATGCGGACCATTCCGGCCGCGCTGCCGACCATCGATGGCCTGGGCGTGCCGCAGGTGCTCAAGGAAATCGTCACGGCCAAGCGCGGCCTTTGTATCCTGGTCGGGGCCACCGGCTCGGGCAAGTCGACGACGCTCGCGGCCATGGTCGACTGGCGCAACGAGCAGACCCAGGGCCACATCATCACGATCGAGGATCCGGTCGAGTTCGTGCACATGCACAAGAACTGCGTCGTGACCCAGCGTGAGGTGGGCCTGGATACCGACAGCTGGGAGGTCGCGCTCAAGAACACCCTGCGCCAGGCCCCCGACGTCATCCTGATGGGCGAGATCCGGGACCGCGAAACCATGGAACACGCGGTCGCGTTCGCCGAGACCGGCCACCTGTGCCTGGCCACGCTGCACGCGAACAGCGCCAACCAGGCGCTGGACCGCATCATCAACTTCTTCCCGGAGGAGCGCCGCTCGCAGTTGCTGATGGACCTCTCGCTCAACCTCAAGGCCCTGGTGTCGCAGCGGCTGATTCCCAAGCAGGATGGCAAGGGTCGCATCGCGGCGGTCGAGGTCATGCTGAACACGCCGCTGATCTCCGACCTGATCTTCAAGGGCGACGTGTCCGAGATCAAGGAGATCATGAAGAAAAGCCGCAACCTGGGCATGCAGACCTTCGACCAGGCCTTGTTCGACGCCTACGAGAACAACGAAATCTCCTACGAGGACGCCCTGCGCAACGCCGACTCGCTCAACGACCTGCGCCTGCAGATCAAGCTCAACAGCCAGCGCGGCAAGACGCAGGACCTCAGCGCCGGCACCGAGAACTTCGCCATCGTCTAGCGCAGCGCGGTGCCATCGCGGGGGATCGCACGCCCGGGCACCTGATGCCCGGCGCGGCTTCCCCGCCCCTTCGCCAACCCGATTCTCACCGACCCACCCATGCCCAACATCAACGCCAAGACCTATTCCGAAACCGCCCGCCGTACCGTCGCCTTCCTGGGGCTGGGCGTCATGGGTTATCCGATGGCCGGCCACCTCGCGCGCGCCGGCCACCAGGTGACCGTGTACAACCGCAACCCGGCCCGGGCCAAGGCCTGGTGCGACGAATTCGGCGATGCGGCCGGCGCCGGCAGCGCGCCCTCACCCCAGGCGGCGGCGCGCGATTGCGACATCGTGTTCTGCTGCGTCGGCAATGACGACGACCTGCGCTCCGTCGTGCTCGGCGCCGACCAGGGCGACGGCACGCGCGCGGCCGGCGGCGCCTTGTCGGGCATGCGCACGGGCGCCATCTTCGTCGACCACACCACCGCCTCGGCCAGCGTTGCACGCGAATTGTCCGCGGCCGCCACCCAGCAAGGGGTGGCCTTCATCGATGCGCCGGTATCGGGAGGCCAGGCCGGGGCGCAGAACGGCATGCTGACCGTCATGTGCGGCGGCGACAAGGCCGCGTTCGATGCCATCGCGCCGGTGGCCCAGGCCTTCTCCCGCGCGATCACGCTGCTGGGCGACAGCGGCGCCGGGCAACTGGCCAAGATGGTCAACCAGATCTGCATCGCCGGGCTGGTCCAGGGCCTGGCCGAGGGCATCGCCTTCGGCCAACGCGCCGGACTGGACATGGAACAGGTGCTGGACGTGATCGGCAAGGGTGCGGCGCAAAGCTGGCAGATGGACAACCGCGGCAAGACCATGGTGGCCGATCAGTTCGACTTCGGGTTCGCCGTCGACTGGATGCGCAAGGACCTGGGCCTGGTGCTCGACGAGGCCCGGCGCAACGGCGCGCGGCTGCCGGTCACCGCCCTGGTCGACCAGTTCTACGCCGACGTGCAGCAACTCGGCGGCTCACGCTGGGACACGTCCAGCCTGATCAAGCGGATCAGGTAGGGACGCCCCCCGTCTGGACGGTCGCACTGCGTGTCGAGCGGCCGAACCCCCCACTGGGGGGCGGGCCG
>JBFIDI010000663.1:0-2719 GCA_041581405.1 Burkholderiaceae bacterium | reverse complement strand
GGTGCTCAACCTGCTGCTCGACCTGGGCCAGGCGCGCAACCTGACCTATCTGTTCATCTCGCACAACCTGGCGGTGGTGCATTACATCGCCGACCGGATCGCCGTGATGTGTGCGGGGCGGCTGGTGGAAATCGCCCCGTTCGACGAACTGTTCGACCGCCCGCTGCATCCCTACACGCGCGCGTTGCTGGCGGCGGTGCCGGATCCCGACCTGGGCCGCAAGCTCGATTTCAATGCACTGATGGAGGGCAAGGCGTCCATCCCGTCGGCCTGGCCGATGCCGTATCGTCTTGACGGATCGCAGCGCGTTGGCATGATCGACGTCGGCAACCAGCATTTTGTCCGCGCCCATGCGGACGTCGATATCTCGGAGTTGAAGTCATGACCCCTCATTCGGACGGCCTGCGCGTCGTGCGCCAGTTCCCCGGGCGCTGCCTGTTTCCGGCGCTGCTGGCCTTGACGACGTCCCTGGCGCATGCGGCGTTGCCGACCACGCTGGTGGAGACACCCATGTTGCGCGAGGAGGTCGCCGCCAAGAAATTGCCGCCGGTGCGCGCGCGGCTGCCCGAAAACCCGCTGCTCGTCGAGATGGACGGCAAGACGCTGGAGCCGGGGCAACACGGCGGCTCGCTCACGATGCTGATCGGGCGTGCGCGGGACGTGCGCATGATGGTCGTCTACGGTTATGCACGACTCGTGGGTTACGACCGCAGCTTCGCGCTGGTGCCCGACATCCTGCAGAACGTCGACGTCCAGGACGACCGGGTCTTCACGCTCAAGTTGCGACCGGGTCACAAGTGGTCGGACGGCAAGCCGTTCACCAGCGAGGATTTCCGCTATTTCTGGGAAGACGTCGCCAACGACAAGGAACTCAGCCCGGCCGGCCCGCCTGCGGCGCTGCTGGTCGACGGGCAGCCGCCCAAGGTCGAATTCCCGGACAAGACCACGGTGCGCTACACCTGGGCCAAGCCGAATCCGGACTTCCTGCCCCTGATGGCCGCCGCGTCGCCGCTGCTGATCTACCGCCCGGCCCATTACCTCAAGCAGTTCCACAAGAAATATTCGCCCAAGGTGGTGGAGGCCGAGAAGGCCGAACCCGGCAAGCGCAGCTGGGCCGCGATCCACAATCGCGAAGACAACATGTACCAGTTCGACAATCCGAAATTGCCGACGCTGCAGCCCTGGGTCAACACCTCCAAGCCGCCGACCGATCGTTTCGTCTCGGTGCGCAACCCGTATTTCCACCGGGTCGACCCGAACGGACGCCAGTTGCCCTACATCGATCGTGTCGTGATGCCGGTGGTCGACGGCAAGCTGATTCCGGCCAAGGCCGGGGCCGGCGAGTCCGACCTGCAGGCCCGCGACATCCAGTTCAACAATTTCACCTTCCTGAAGAAGGCCGAGAAGACCAACAACTTCAAGACCTACCTCTGGCGCACCGCCAAGGGCTCGCATATTGCGCTGTATCCCAACCTGAACGTGGCCGATCCGCTCTGGCGGCAGCTGTTTCGCGACGTGCGGTTCCGACGGGCGATGTCGATGGCGATCGACCGGGCGCAGGTCAACCAGGTGCTGTATTTCGGCCTGGCCACGGAGAGCAACAACACCGTCGTGCCCGACAGCCCCCTGTTCAAGAAGGAATACCAGACCGCGTGGACCAAGTACGACCGCAAGGCGGCGGACCGCCTGCTCGACGAGATCGGCCTCAAGCGCGGTCCGGACGGCATCCGCCGGCTGTCTGACGGGCGGCCGCTGGAGATCATCGTCGAGACCGCGGGCGAAAGCACCGAGCAGACCGACGTGCTCGAGCTGGTCCGCGAGAACTGGCGCGAGGTCGGCATCAAGCTGTTCAGCAAGCCGTCGCAGCGCGACGTGTTGCGCAACCGGGTGTTCTCCGGCGAAGCCATGATGTCGGTCTGGCAGGGGCTGGACAACGGCATGCCGACGGCCGACACGGCACCGGACGAACTCGCGCCCAAGGACCAGGCGCAGTTGCAATGGCCCAAGTTCGGCCAGTATTACGAGACCGCCGGCAAGTCGGGCGAGGCCCCGGATTTCCCGCAGGCCGCCGAGCTGATGAAACTGTGGGAGGCCTGGCGCGGCGCCAGCGCCGAGGAGCGGGCCCGGATCTGGCACCGCATGCTGACGATCCATGCCGAGCAGCAGTTCACGATCGGCATCGTCAACAACGTGATGCAGCCGGTGGTGGTCAACAACGCGTTGAAGAACGTGCCCGAGAAGGGCTTGTACAACTGGGATCCGGGCGCTTTGCTGGGCATCCACCGGCCGGACACGTTCTGGTTCACCGACGAGCGCAGGAACTGATCCGGTGTTGTCCTACACGCTGCGGCGCCTGCTGATGATGATCCCCACGTTGCTGGTGATCAGCTTCGTGACCTTCGTCATCATCCAGTTGCCGCCGGGGGACTACCTGAGCAACCAGATCGCCGAGTTGCGCAGCCAGGGCGACGCGGCGGCGCTGGAGAAGGTGCAGTTCCTGCGCCAGCAGTTCGGGCTCGACCGGCCTTTCCTGGAGCAATACGCGACCTGGATCGGCATCTGGCCCGGCGAGCGCGGCTTCTCCGGCCTGCTGCAGGGCGACTGGGGCTGGTCGTTCGAATACAACCTGCCGGTGCTCGACGTCGTCGGCGACCGCCTGCTGCTGTCCTTCGTGCTGAACTTCACCGTCATCCTGTTCACCTGGGCCGTGGCGTTCCCG
>JBFIDI010000662.1:0-2730 GCA_041581405.1 Burkholderiaceae bacterium | reverse complement strand
TGCGTGTTGTCGTTCCTGCTGATCCTGAACCTGGGTTACTGGCAGGAGACGATGGAGACGCTGGCCATGGTGCTGTTCGCCACGCTGGTGTGTGTCATCGTGGGTGTGCCGGTGGGCATCTTCGCGGCGCACAACCCGCGCTTCTACACCGTGCTGCAACCGGTGCTGGACCTGATGCAGACGGTGCCGACCTTCGTCTACCTGATTCCGACGCTGACGCTGTTCGGGCTGGGCGTGGTGCCGGGCCTGATATCCACCGTGGTGTTTGCCGTGGCCGCGCCGATCCGGCTGACCTACCTGGGCATCCACGACGTGCCCGGCGAACTGATGGACGCCGGCAAGGCCTTCGGTTGTTCGCGCCGCCAGCTGCTCACGCGCATCGAGCTGCCGCACGCCATGCCCAGCATCTCGGCGGGCATCACGCAATGCATCATGTTGTCGTTGTCGATGGTGGTGATCGCCGCTTTGGTGGGGGCCGATGGCCTGGGCAAGCCGGTGGTGCGTGCGCTCAACACGGCCGACATCGCGGTCGGGTTCGAGGCCGGACTGGCCATCGTGCTGGTGGCCATCATGCTCGACCGCGTGTGCAAGCAACGCACGCCCCGTGGCGGAGACAACGCATGAGCCAGAAATCCCCATCCAACGGCGCATCCGGCGCAGCGCAACACCAGGGCGCGTCGGCGCCGCTGATCCGCATCGAAGACGTGGACGTGGTGTTCTCCAGGTCCCCCAAGCCGGCGCTGGACCTGCTCGACCAGGGCTTGTCGCGCGACGCGATCTTCAAGCAGACCGGCCTGATCGTCGGTGTCGAGAAAGCCAACCTGACGGTGCAACGCGGCGAGATCTGCGTGCTCATGGGTTTGTCGGGTTCCGGCAAGTCCAGCCTGTTGCGCTGCATCAACGGCCTGAACACCGTGAGCCGGGGCCGGTTGCTGATCGAACACGAGGGCACCGATGTCGACATTGCCCAATGCTCGGCGGCCACCTTGAAGGCGATGCGCACGAAACGCATCGCGATGGTGTTCCAGAAGTTCGCGCTGATGCCCTGGCTCAGCGTGGCCGAGAACGTCAGCCTGGGCCTGGAGATGCAGGGCCTGCCGGCCGCCGAGCGCAAGAAGCGCATCGACGACAAGCTCGAACTGGTCGGACTCAGCCAGTGGCGCGACAAGCGACCGGACGCGCTCTCGGGCGGCATGCAGCAGCGCGTGGGCCTGGCCCGGGCGCTGGCCATGGATGCCGACATCCTGCTGATGGACGAGCCCTTCTCGGCGCTCGATCCGCTGATCCGCCAGGGCCTGCAGGATGAACTGCTGGAGCTGCAAAACAAGCTGAACATGACCATCGTGTTCGTCAGCCACGACCTGGACGAGGCGCTCAAGCTGGGCAACAACATCGTGATCATGAAGGACGGGCAGATCGTGCAGCACAGCCGGCCCGAGGACATCGTGCTCAAGCCGGCGAACGACTACGTGCGTGCCTTCGTGGCCCACACCAACCCGCTCAACGTGCTCCGTGGACGCAGCCTGATGCGGCCGCTGGCCGAATGCGCGCAGCAGGGCGGCGAGACCTGCCTGGACGAGCAGGCCGACATCTGGTTGCGGTTCGACGGCGGCGGCGCGTTGCAGGACGTGCGCCGCGGCGCCGATCCGTGGCCGCTGCAACGCTGGTCGAGCGGTGACGCGATCGAGGCGCTGGAGCCCCGTGCGACACTGGTCGACGCCGACATCGGCATGCGCGACGCGATGCACATCCGTTACCAGACCGGCCAGAAACTGGTGCTGGGCGAGGGGGAGCGTCCGATCGGCATCCTCGGCGACCGCGAGCTCTACCACGCCTTGCTGGGCAAGGCCATGGGCTGATATCGTCGAGGGTTCGCCCGCATGCGCCCGGCCACCGGACGCACCGATTTTTTTCTGAACCGAGGAGGCATGCCATGCCTGCCATTGCATTGCAACAACTGTATATCGGCGGCGCCCGTGTCGACGCCACCGGCGGCGAGACCTTCGATACCGTCAACCCGGCCAATGGCGAGGTGCTTGCCACGGTGCAAAGCGCGTCCCGGCAGGACGTCGACGCCGCCGTGGCCAGTGCCCGGGCCGGACAAGCTGTGTGGGCCGGTTTCACCGCGATGCAGCGCTCGCGCGTATTGCGCCGCGCGGTCGACATCCTGCGTGCGCGCAACGACGAACTGGCCGACCTGGAAACGCTGGACACCGGCAAGCCGCGCTCGGAGACCCGTGAGGTCGACATCGTGACCGGCGCCGACGTGCTCGAGTATTACGCCGGTCTTGCCACCGCGATCGAAGGCATGCAGGTGCCGCTGCGCGAGAGTTCCTTCGTCTATACCCGGCGCGAGCCGCTGGGCGTGGTGGCCGGCATCGGCGCGTGGAACTATCCGATCCAGATCGCGTTGTGGAAATCCGCGCCGGCGCTGGCCGCCGGCAACGCGATGATCTTCAAGCCCAGCGAGGTGACGCCGCTGACCGCGTTGCGCCTGGCCGAGATCTATACCGAGGCCGGCCTGCCGAATGGCGTGTTCAACGTGCTCAACGGGCCGGGCGCCACCGTCGGCGCGTGGCTGACCGAACACCCGGGCATCGAGAAGATCTCGTTCACCGGCGGCACCGTGACCGGCAAGAAGGTCATGGCCAGCGCCTCGGGCTCGACGCTCAAGGACGTGACGATGGAACTCGGCGGCAAGTCGCCGCTGATCGTGTTCGCCGACGCCGA
>JBFIDI010000661.1:0-2736 GCA_041581405.1 Burkholderiaceae bacterium | reverse complement strand
GGCTTTGGCGATTTCGGTCACCACCGCCACATTCTCCCGCGCAGTGAGACTGGGGATGAGATTGTAAAACTGGAATACGAAACCGACATGGTAGCGTCGGTATTCGGTCAGCTCGCGCTCGGAAGCACGGGTGAGATCGGTCTCACCATAGAACACGTGGCCGTCGGTAGGGGTATCCAGTCCACCGAGGATATTCAACAATGTCGACTTGCCGCTGCCCGAGGCGCCGAGCAGCACGACGAATTCGCCGCGGCGGATCTCCAGGTCGACATCGCGCAGCGCGTGCACCTGCACGTCGCCGGTGCCGTAGATCTTGGCCAGGCCATGTGCCGAGAACACGACCTCGGCCGGCGGCCGCGCGTCGGTGTTGCCAGCGGGGATGGGGGACGCCGTGTTCATGCCACCGGCAGACGGAGCCATGCCGCGTGCACACGGACACCGGTCGTCGGGAAATAACTGCGCAGCCGCTCGGTCATGGGGTCGTTCGATGGATGTCCCGGAGTGTTTGCGCCGAAGCGTGTCGCGCGGATGCGCCCACGGATCCGGCACGACGGCACTCCGACAGGTGTCACGCATGCCAGTCTACGGCTGTTGCCCCGCGGCGTCTTGATCCGCGTCAAGATCGCTGGACGCATCCGGGCCGTGTCGCCACGGCGCGCCGGGCCTAGCGCCCGACCGCGCCGTCCAGCCGCTGCGAGATCGTGCGCGCCGCCTCGCGCAAGGGCTCGAGCATGGTCTCCTGCATCACCCGGGCGCTGGTGCGGTTGGCCTGGCCGCTGATGTTCAGCGCCGCCACCATCTGGCCCGCGCGGTTGACGACCGGCGCGGCCAGCGACACCAGGCCCTCCTCCAGTTCCTGGTTCACCAGCGCCCAGCCCTGGCGCCGGGCCTGCGCGATGCGGCTCACCAGTTCCGGCACCTCGGTCACGGTATGGCGGGTGCGCTGCGTGCGCTCCGAGGCCTCCAGGCAGGCCAGCAGTTCGTCCTGCGGCAGCGCCGACAACAACATGCGGCCCATCGACGTGCAGTAGGCCGGCAGGCGCGAACCCACACCCAGGCTGATGCTCATGATCTTGCGCGTGGGCACCCGCATCACGTAGACGATGTCGGTGCCGTCGAGCACGGCCGCCGAGCAGGACTCGTGCAACTGCTCGACCAGTTCCTCCATCACGGGTTCGGCCAGGTTCCAGATCGGCATCGACGACAGGTAGGAAAAACCCAGGTCCAGGATGCGCGGGCTCAGACTGAACCAGCGGCCGTCGCTGCGCACATACCCCAGCGCCTCGAGCGTGAGCAGGATGCGCCGTGCGCCGGCCCGGCTCAGCCCGCTGCGCGCGGCCACCTCGCTCAGCGTCTGGCTCGGCGCGCTGGCGCTGAACGAGCGGATCACCTCCAGCCCGCGGGCAAACGACTGCACGTAACCGTCGCCGGGCCTGAGGTTCGCGATGCGGGCGGATGCGGTGTTTGCCATGGGAATCACTTTCTCCTAGAATTCATTATACGAACACACGTTCGTGTGTCGAACATTTTCTTGGCGGGCCGCCCGAGGGCCCGCATGCCCTGCAACCCCATACGGAGACACCCGGATGATCAACAAGATTGCGCGCTCGATGGCCGATGCCCTGGCCGACGTGCGCGACGGCTCCACCGTGATGATCGGCGGCTTCGGCACCGCCGGCATCCCCGACGAGCTGATCGACGGCCTGATCGCGCAAGGCGCCAGGGACCTGACCCTCGTCAACAACAACGCCGGCAACGGCGAGTCCGGACTGGCCGCGCTGCTCAAGGCCGGCCGGGTGCGCAAGATCATCTGCAGCTTTCCGCGCCAGGTCGACAGCCAGGTGTTCGACGGCCTGTACCGCAGCGGCAAGCTCGAACTCGAGCTCGTGCCCCAGGGCAACATGGCCGAACGCATCCGCGCCGCCGGCGCCGGCATCGGCGCGTTTTTCTCGCCGACCGGCTACGGCACCGAACTGGCGAAGAACCCCGACGGCACGCCCAAGGAAACCCGCGAGATCAACGGCCGGCACTATGTGCTGGAGATGCCGATCCACGCCGACCTGGCGCTGATCAAGGCCGAACGCGGCGACCGCTGGGGCAACCTGACCTACCGCAAGGCGGCGCGCAACTTCGGCCCGATCATGGCCACGGCCGCGAAACAGACCGTGGCCACGGTGCACGAAGTGGTCGAACTCGGCGCGCTCGACCCCGAGGCCATCGTGACCCCCGGCATCCACGTGCACCGGATCGTGCGGATCGACCGCGTGGCCACCCGCTCCGGCGGTGCCAGAATGGCAGCCTGACATGACATACCAACGACGCAGCAAGGACCAGCTCGCCCGCCGCGTGGCGCAGGACATCCACGAAGGCGCCTACGTCAACCTGGGCATCGGCATGCCGACGCTGGTGGCCAACCATATCCCGTCCGACCGCGAAGTCATCCTGCACAGCGAGAACGGCATCCTGGGCATGGGCCCCGCGCCGGCCGCGGGACAGGAGGACTACGACCTGATCAACGCCGGCAAGCAGCCGGTGACGCTGCTCGCCGGTGGTGCCTATTTCCACCATGCCGACAGCTTCGCGATGATGCGCGGCGGCCATCTGGACATCTGCGTGCTGGGCGCCTTTCAGGTCTCGGCCGATGGCGACCTGGCCAACTGGAGCACCGGTGCACCCGCCGCCATCCCGGCGGTGGGCGGCGCCATGGACCTGGCCATCGGCGCCAAGCAGACCTGG
>JBFIDI010000660.1:0-2795 GCA_041581405.1 Burkholderiaceae bacterium | reverse complement strand
GACGTCACGCAGGTGCAGGGCCCCGAGCTCAAGCGCATCATGCGCACCGGCACCGTGGCCAGCACCGACAACCGCAACTGGGAACTGCTGCCCGACAACGGACCGCAGCGCCGCTTCAGCCAGAGCCGCGCGGTCGCGCTGGACATGGAGAGCGCGACCATCGCCGCCAACGGCTTCCGTTTCCGCGTGCCGTACGGCACCTTGTTGTGCGTCAGCGACAAGCCGCTGCACGGCGAGATCAAGCTGCCCGGCATGGCCGACCATTTCTACCGCGAACGCGTCGACCAGCACCTGCGCATCGGCATTCGCGCCGTCGAACTGCTGCGCCAGCAGGGCATCCACCAGTTGCACAGCCGCAAGCTGCGCAGCTTCGCCGAGGTCGCGTTCCAGTGAGCCGCCGGGCCGTTCCCAAGGCGAACAACACCGCAGTGCGTAGCACGGAGGGCTCTCTGCTGAGCCGCCGGGCCGCTCCCAAGGCGAACAGCACCGCAGTGCGCAGCACGGAGGGCATGTCTTGATGGTGGTGCAGCAGGCAGCGCGCGAGCGCGACCTGCTGCGGGTCGCGGGCTTGTGCAAGTGTTTCGGCGACAACACCGTCGTCGACGACCTGTCGTTCGCGATCGCGCCGGGCGAATGCCTGGGCGTGATCGGGCCCAATGGCGCGGGCAAGACCACGACCATCCGCATGTGCCTGGGCCTGAGTGCGCCGGACGACGGCCGCATCGACTATGCGCTGGACGATGGCGCGCAAGCGCCGCTGCAGATGCCGCGCGACGCGATGGCGATCAAGGCGCGGCTGGGCGTGGTGAGCCAGATCGACACGCTGGATCCGGACTTCAGCTGCGCCGAGAACCTGCTCGTCTACGGACGTTATTTCGGCATGCGCGACGCGCAGATCCGCCAGCGCATCCCCGATCTGCTGCAGTTCGCATCGCTGTCGCACAAGGCGGCGGCCCGCCCCGGTGAACTCTCGGGCGGCATGAAGCGCCGGCTCAGCCTGGCGCGAGCGCTGGTCAACGATCCGCAGCTGCTGCTGCTCGACGAACCCACGACCGGACTGGACCCGCAGGCGCGCCATCTGATGTGGGAACGCCTGCAGGTGTTGCTGCAGCAGGGCAAGTCCATCCTGCTGACAACGCATTTCATGGACGAGGCCGAACGCCTGTGTTCGCGCCTGCTGGTCATCGACCATGGCCGCAAGATCGCCGAAGGCACGCCGCGCGCATTGATCCGCGAGCACCTGGAGTCCGAGGTGGTCGAGGTCTACGGCGTGGGCGCGACCGCGCTGCGCGATGGCCCGCTCGAGGGCCTGGCGGCGCGGGTCGAGGTCAGCGGCGAGACCGTGTTTTTCTACACCCACGATGCGCGCCCGCTGCTTCTGGCGCTGGCCGAGCGGCCCGAACTGCGCAGCCTGCACCGGCCGGCCAACCTGGAGGACCTGTTCCTCAAGCTGACCGGGCGCCAGATCCGGGAGGACGGCTGATGGCGCCGCGCGATGCACGGGTGCCGGCGTCGATGGCGCGCCAGGGCGGGCCGCAGCGCGGCGGCACGTCGCCGTGGCGCGCGCCGCAGCTGTCGCTGCGTTTCTGGCCGGTATTCCTGCGCAACCTGCTGGTCTGGCGCAAGCTCGCCGTGCCCAGCCTGGTGGGCAACATCGCCGAGCCGCTGATGTGGCTGGTGGCCTTCGGTTACGGGCTCGGCGCACTGGTCGGGCAGGTCACGGTGCCGACGTCCGACGGGCCGGTGCAGGTCCCGTACCTGCTGTTCCTGGCCAGCGGCAGCATCTGCATGAGCGCAATGAACGCGGCCTCGTTCGAGGCCCTGTATTCGGCGTTCTCGCGCATGCACGTGCAGCGCACCTGGGACGGCATCATGAACGCACCGGTGCGGCTGGACGACATCGTGCTGGCCGAGATGTTGTGGGCCGCGTTCAAGGCCTTGTTCACCGCCACCGCCATCCTGGGCGTGATGCTGGCGCTGGGCATCAGCCACAGTCCCAAGCTGCTGCTGGCCTGGCCGGTGCTGCTGGGCGTGGGCATCACCTTCTCGTGCATCGCGCTGATCTTCAACGCGCTGGCCAAGGGCTACGATTTCTTCACGTATTACTTCACGCTGTTCCTCACGCCGATGATGTTCCTCAGCGGCGTCTTCTTCCCGCGCGAGCAGTTGCCGGCGCTGGTGCGCGCGATCACCGACTGGTTGCCGTTGACCAACGCGGTGGAACTGGTGCGGCCCCTGTTCATGGACCAGTGGCCGACCGACGCCGGACGTGCCGTGCTGGTGCTGGTCGCCTACGCCGTGGCCGCGTTCTGGATCGCGCTGGCGCTCACGCGCCGGCGGTTTCGCGGATGAGCGCCGTCCCGTGACCGCCGCGCCGCGCCCGGGTTTCCTGGGCATCCTGATGCTCGACACCCGGTTTCCACGGCCGCCGGGCGACATCGGCAACCCGGCGACCTTTCAGCCGCTGGGCATCGACGTGGTCTACCGCACGGTGTGGGGGGCTTCGCCGCAACGCATCGTGCAGCAGGGTGATCCGGCCTTGCTGGAGCCGTTCGTCGCGGCCGCCGCCGAACTGGTCGCGCAGGGCGCGCGCATGGTGTCGACCAGCTGCGGGTTCCTGGCCTTGTGGCAGGCCCACCTGGCGCGCGCCCTGGCGCCGGTGCCGGTGGTCAGCTCGAGCCTGCTGGCCTGCGCCCGGCTGGTGCGCCCCGGAATCGTCACGATCGATGCGCGTGCCCTCGGTGCGCCGACCTTGCAGGCCGCGGGCGTGCCCGCGGGCACGCCGGTACAGGGGG
>JBFIDI010000659.1:0-2830 GCA_041581405.1 Burkholderiaceae bacterium | reverse complement strand
TGCTCGACCTCGCCGACATTGGCCTCGAACACTTCGCCATGGTTGTTGAGCAGGCGCGAGGCCTCGTCCGGGCCCCAGTAGGCCACCGCCCGGTGTTCCTGCAGGTCGACCCGCAGGCGGTTCGGGAACTCGCGTCGCACCACCGCGTGGCGCACCCAGGGCGTGGCCTCGAACAGTGCGCGTGCCTGGGTCAGGTCGAGCGTGAAGAAGTTGCCGCTCAGCCGGGGCACCACGTTGGCGCGCAGCGTGGGTTCGTTGTTGTGGGTCATGTCGCCGGTCACGGTGATCGACGCGATCGCAAAGGCCGGCCGCAGCGCCACCCAGCGCGCCAGCGCGGTCAGCGCGACCAGCACGAACACGACGAACAAGGCATTGGCCGTCATGTGCATCAGCCGCACGTCGAATGGCAGCAGCAGGGCGTCGTTCACGCGCGTGCCTCCGCCGCGCGCAGGCCGGCGCAGTGCGCCCGGGGCGCGCCCCTTGGACTCGGTGGTGGGACCAGTGCGTTGGTTGGCCATGTCATGGCGTCCCATCGGGCTGCGGTTCATCCGCCACCTGCGGATGCGGGTTGTCCAGTTGCGCGAGCTGCAGCAGTTGCAGGCACAGGTCTTCGTAGCTGATGCCGGCGGCCCGGGCCGACATCGGCACCAGCGAGTGGCTGGTCATGCCGGGCGATGTGTTGATCTCGAGCAGCGAAGGCTGGCGGGTCGTCGCGTCGATCATCACATCGACCCGGCCCCAGCCGCGGCATCCGAGCACCTGGTAGGCGCGCAGCGCCAGCGCCTGGATGTGTTGCTCCTCGCCGGCTGGCAGGCCACACGGCACCAGGTACTGGGTGTCGTCGGTGAAGTACTTGTTCTGGTAGTCGTAGTTGCCTTCGGGCGCGACGATGCGGATCACCGGCAAGGCGCGGGCCTGTGCGCCGCTGCCGATGATCGGGCAGGTCACCTCGTCGCCGCGGATGAACTGTTCGCACAGCACGTCGCTGTCGCAGGCGGCTGCCTGCGTGACCGCTGCCTGTGTCTGCGACGCGTCCAGCACCTTGGTCACGCCGATCGACGAGCCTTCACGCGCCGGCTTGACGATCAGCGGCAGGCCGAGTTCGGCCGGCAATGCGGCCACCGTCTGCGGATCGAGTTGCGCAGCCTGCAGCAGCCGGTACGCCGGTGTCGGCAGGCCCTCGGCCAGCCAGACGCGTTTGGTCATGACCTTGTCGATCGCAATCGCGCTGGCCATGACGCCGGAGCCGGTATAGGGAATACCCATCAGCTCCAGCGCCCCCTGCACCGTGCCGTCTTCGCCGAAACGTCCGTGCAGCGCGATGAAGCAGCGCGTGAAACCGTCGCTGCGCAGTTCGTGCAGATCCCGTTCGGCCGGGTCGAAGGCATGTGCATCGACGCCGCGCGCGCGCAAGGCCTGCAGCACGCCGGAGCCGGACATCTGCGAGATCTCGCGCTCGGCCGACGCGCCGCCCATCAGCACCGCGACCTTGCCCAGGGTATGCGCCGCCAGCGTCATGGCGTCGTCTCCCGGACCGGTGCCGCGGCCGCAAGTTCCACCACACGGGCCGGCACCGATCCGATGCTGCCGGCGCCCATGCACAACACCACGTCGCCGTCCTGGCTGTTGTCGATGATCGCCTGGTCCATCGCCTTGATGTCGTCGATGAACACCGGCTCGACCTGTCCGGCCACGCGCAGTGCACGCGCCAGTGCCCGGCCGTCGGCGGCGACGATCGGAGTTTCGCCGGCCGGGTAGACGTCGGACAGCAAGACCGCGTCGACCTGGCCGATCACCTTGACGAAATCGTCGAAGCAGTCGCGGGTGCGGCTGTAGCGGTGCGGCTGGAAGGCCAGCACCAGGCGGCGTCCGGGGAAGGCGCCGCGGGCCGCGGCGATGGTCGCCGCCATCTCGACCGGATGGTGGCCGTAGTCATCGACCAGCGTGAACCGGCCGCCATGGCTGCAGGCGACCTCGCCATAGCGCTGGAAGCGGCGTCCCACGCCCTGGAAACGGGCCAGCGCCTGCTGTACCGCCGCGTCCGGAATGTTGAGTTCGACCGCTACCGCGATCGCCGACAGGGCGTTGAGCACGTTGTGCCGACCGGCCAGGTTCAGCACCACCGGCAGGTCGGGCAGCACGACGCCGTTGCGGCGCAGCACCGTGAAATGCATTTGTCCGTCGATGGCCCGGACATCGACCGCCCGCACTTGCGCGTCCTCGCCGAAGCCATAACTGGTGATCGGGCAGGACACATGGGGCAGGATGTCGCGCACCGGCGCGTCGTCGGTGCACAGGATGGCGGTGCCGTAGAACGGCATGCGGTGCAGGAAATCGACGAAAGCCGTCTTGAGTCGCTCGAAATCGTGGCCGTAGGTCTGCATGTGATCGGCGTCGATATTGGTCACGATTGCCATCACCGGCAGCAGGTTCAGGAACGAGGCGTCGGATTCGTCGGCCTCGACCACGATGTAGTCACCCTTGCCCAGGCGCGCGTTGGCGCCGGCGCTGTTGAGTCGCCCGCCGATCACGAAGGTCGGATCCATGCCGGCCTCGTCCAGCACGCTGGCCACCAGGCTGGTGGTGGTGGTCTTGCCGTGGGTGCCGGCGATCGCGATGCCCTGTTTGAGCCGCATCAGTTCGGCCAGCATGATGGCGCGCGGCACGACCGGGATCTGGCGTGCACGGGCTTCCATCACTTCCGGGTTGTCCTCATGCACCGCAGTCGTCGTGACGACCGCGTCGGCATTCTGGACATGGGCGGCAGCGTGGCCGACGAAGACCTGGATGCCCAGGCTGCCGAGCCGCTGCAAGGTGGCACTGGCGCTGA
>JBFIDI010000658.1:0-2833 GCA_041581405.1 Burkholderiaceae bacterium | reverse complement strand
TCGGTCTGGATGGATACACGGGGCGTGGACATTCCGGGATTGTGGCACCGGGACGAAAGCCCGGCACGCCCCTCGCCAATGGGGCCGCGCGTGCCGGCGAGGTCGGGGACCGATCGCAGCCCCGCCGTGGCGAGGGCAACCGTTGCCGGCCGTGCGCCGGTTATCCGCCGGTCACCGGCGGGAAAAACGCCACCTCGGCGCCGTCGTGCAATTCGCGGGACTCGTCGCCCATGTGCTGGTCGACCGCGATCCGCACCGGCTTGCCGCGGGCCAGCGCACCGGCGTAAGGTTCGCCACGGGCGATCAAGGCATCGCGCAAGCCGGCCGCGTCACGGGCCTCGGTGGCAAACGCTTCGCTGCCATGGCCGACAGCCTCGCGAATGCCGGCAAAAAAACGCAGCTGGACGGTGATGGTCATGGCTCAGGACAGCAGGTCGGACAAGGCGATGAAGCGAACGGTATCGCCGCGCGCCACGGTCTGTCCGGGCGGATTGTCGACGAGGCCGTCGCCCCAGACGGCCGAGGTCAACACGCCCGAACTCTGGTTGGGGAACAGGTCGAGCCCGCCCTCGGCATTGCGCCGCACGCGCAGGAACTCGCGGCGCTTGTCGGCCCGCGGCCAGTCGAAATCGGCGCGCGCGGACACCGTCACCGGAGCAACGTCGCCGACGCCTTGCAGTCGCAGCAGGAAAGGCCGCACCAGCAGTGCGAAGGTGACGAAGCTCGATACCGGGTTGCCTGGCAAGCCGATGAAATGGGTCTCGCCCACATGGCCATAGGCAAAGGGTTTGCCCGGCTTGATCGCGATCTGCCACAGATCGAGCCCGCCCAGCGATTGCACGGCCGGCCGGATATGGTCTTCCTCGCCGACCGAGACACCGCCGCTGGTCAGGATCAGGTCGTGCTGCCGCGCCGCCTCGCGCAGCGCTTCGACGGTGGTATCGCGCCGGTCGGGCACGATGCCCAGGTCGCTGACCGTGCAGCCCAGGCGCTGCAGCATGGCCCGCAGGAAGAAGCGGTTGGAGTTGTAGATCGCGCCCGGCCGCATGTCGGCCGGCGCCACGTCGCCGGGCATCACGAGTTCGTCGCCCGTGGAGAACAACGCCACGCGGGGCCGTCGCATCACCTGCACGGCGTCCAGGCCCACGGCCGCCGCCATGCCCAGGCCGGCCGGGGACAGGCGCATGCCGCGTGGCAACACGACAGCCGAGCGGGTCACGTCCTCGCCGGCGCGGCGGATCCACTGGCCGGGTTGCGGGACGGCATCCACCCGTACGCGTGCCGGCTGGTCGCCCGCCGCCTCGCTCACGAGGGTGCAGTCCTCCTGCATGACGACCGCATCCGCACCGGGCGGAATCGGGGCTCCGGTGAAGATACGGGCGGCCTCGCCCGGCCGCAGCGGCTGGCCGGACGAACCGGCCGCGATTCGCTGGGTCACCGCCAGCACGTCGCCGGCACCGGACAGGCTGGCGCAGGCCAGCGCGTAACCGTCCATCGAGCTGTTGTCCTGCGGCGGCACCTGCAGGCCGGACACCACGTCCTGCGCCAGCACGCGACCGTCGGCGTCGAAGGTGGACACCGACTGCACGTGTGCCAGCGGCGTGGCCGACGCGAGCAGTCGGGCCAGCGCGTCATCGAGTGGCAACAAGGGCGGGCGGGACGTCGTCATGGGCAATCAATCTGCAAGGTTTCGACTGGTGATCTCAGGCCGCGGCGCTCGGCCGACCCTGGCAGCGGGCCACGAGGAAGGCCTTGATGGCATCGAGGTCGGGCGGCAGCGTCACGACCCGTTTGGGCAGGTCCTCGATGCCCTCGAAGGCTGCGGGGCGCAGCGGCTCGCGTCCCAGGGCTTCGACGATGGTGGCGGCAAACTTGATCGGCAAGGCGGTCTCGAGCACGATCATCGGGTATTGCGGGTGCAGGTGTTCGCGCGCGACCTTGATGCCATCGGCGGTATGCGTGTCGACCATCTGCTGGCGATCGTTCCAGCACGCGCGTATCGTCGCGAGCCGGTCCGCGTGGGTGCTGCGGCCGCTGGCGAATCCATAAGTCGTCGCCGCCTGGGCAAACGCCGGATGGACGCCGAGGTCGAACACACCTTCGCGGCCGAGCCGGTCGCCGAACAGCTCACGCACCTGGGCGGCGTCGCGCCCGAGCAGGTCGAACACGAAACGCTCGAAGTTCGACGCCTTGGAGATGTCCATCGACGGGCTCGATGTCTCGTGGGTATCGGCGCTGCTGCGCACGCGATAGACACCGGTGCGGAAGAACTCGTCCAGCACGTCGTTCTCGTTGGTCGCCACGACCAGCATGTCGATCGGCAGGCCCATCATGCGCGCCACATGGCCGGCGCAGACGTTGCCGAAGTTGCCCGACGGCACGGTGAAGCGCACCGGCTGGTCGTTCGAACGCGTGGCCTGGAAATAACCGGCGAAGTAATACACGACCTGCGCCACCAGCCGTGCCCAGTTGATCGAGTTGACGGTGCCGATGCGGTAGCGACGCTTGAAGTCCAGGTCGTTCGACACCGCCTTGACCAGGTCCTGGCAGTCGTCGAACACGCCTTCGATGGCGATGTTGTGAATGTTCTCGTCCATCAGGCTGAACATCTGCGCCTGCTGGAACGGGCTCATGCGTCCGGCGGGACTGGTCATGAAGACCGACACGCCACGCTTGCCACGCATCGCGTATTCGGCCGCACTGCCGGTGTCGCCGCTGGTGGCCCCCAGGATGTTGAGCGTCTCGCCGCGGCGTGCCAGTTCGTATTCGAACAGGTTGCCCAGCAGCTGCATCGCCATGTCCTTGAACGCCAGCGTCGGGCCGTTGGACAAGG
>JBFIDI010000657.1:0-2852 GCA_041581405.1 Burkholderiaceae bacterium | reverse complement strand
CTGTTCGGCAAGATGCAGGCCATCGTCGACTCGGTCGCCGACAAGGGCATCTTCCACAAGAACAAGGCCGCGCGCGACAAGAGCCGCCTGTCGACCAAGGTCAAGGCCCTGGCCCTGGCAGAAACCCCCGCAGCGGCCTGAAGGCCGGGAAACCCACAACCCACAGCACGGACGCCCGATTGAACCCGGGCCTCCGCCGTTTGTAACGGGTGCGCTGCCAGCAAAAGCGAAAAAACCGCCTCAGGGCGGTTTTTTTGTGTCCGGCGCGGAGGCATCGCCCCGGACCCGCTCCTTCCCGCGCCCCGGCTCGACCTGCAGCTGGTTGTCGCGCGCGAAGTTGACGCAGAAGTCCCAGGCCATCACATCGTGCTCGCGCAACGCCGCGTGCACGACGACACACTTGACGCCGTTGCGCACCACCGGGTGGCACCATGGCGAATAACCCAGGTGGCTGCCGGGCCCGGGGCCACCGGGCCGGAACTGGCTCATCACGCCGGCCAGGCGTTCGCTCCAGTCGGACGGGCGGAATGTCCTGCCGTCGAGCGTCGTACCCACGATCAGGAATTCACTGGCGGCGGAAACATTCATCGAAAAGTGCAGGTTCGGAAAAAGGCGCGATCTCGCCGCCTCGCGACTCTAACAGGATGCGGGTCGCCGCTTGCCGCGCACGGACCGGAAAGCGCCCCACGCCAGGCCCGGCGCGACCATGCGCGCCCGGCGCCAGGCCTGCGCATGCCCATAGAATGGGGCCATGCCGGCCCGATGGGCCGCTTTGCTTTGACAGGAACCCCATGACCGCCGCCAAACCGAACGAAATCGCCGCCGCTTCGCCCCATGTCATGAACACCTACGGCCGCGTGCCGATCGCGTTGTCGCACGGCGACGGCTGCCATGTCTGGGATGTCAACGGCAAGCGTTACCTCGACGCACTGGCCGGCATCGCCGTCAATACGCTGGGCCACAACCACCCCAAGCTGGTGCCCGCGCTGCAGGACCAGTTGGCCAGGCTGATCCACACCTCCAACTACTACCATGTGCCGCACCAGGAGACGCTGGCGGCGCGGCTGGTCGAGCTCTCGGGCATGACCAACGTGTTTTTCTGCTCCACCGGACTGGAGGCGAACGAGGCGGCGCTGAAGCTGGCACGCAAGTTCGGCCATGACCGCGGCATCGAACGGCCGCAGATCGTCGTATACGAGAACGCCTTCCACGGTCGCAGCATCGCCACGCTCAGCGCCACCGGCAACCCCAAGGTCCAGGCCGGATTCGGACCGCTGGTGGAAGGATTCATCCGCGTGCCGCTCAACGACATGGACGCGCTGCGCAAGGCCACCGAAGGCAATGCCAACGTGGTCGCGGTGTTCTTCGAGGCGATCCAGGGCGAAGGCGGCATCCGCCCGATGCGTGCCGAATACCTGCGCCAGGTGCGGGCCTTGTGCGACGAACGCAACTGGCTGCTGATGATCGACGAGGTCCAGTGCGGCATGGGCCGCACCGGCAAATGGTTTGCGCACCAGTGGGCCGGCATCCAGCCCGACGTGATGCCGCTGGCCAAGGGCCTGGGCTCGGGCGTGCCGATCGGCGCGGTGGTCGCCGGCCCCAAGGCGGCTCAACTGTTCGGCCCCGGCAACCATGGCACGACCTTCGGCGGCAATCCGCTGGCGATGCGCGCCGGTGTCGAGACCTTGCGCATCATGCAGGAGGACGATCTGCTGGCCAATGCAACCCGTGTCGGCGCGCATCTGCGCGCCGCGCTGGAGCGGGAACTGGCGGCCGAGATCGGCAACGGCCGGGTCCGGGAAATCCGCGGCCAGGGCCTGATGATCGGCATCGACCTGGACCGCCCCTGCGGCGCGCTGGTCGGCCAATGCGCCGACAACGGCCTGCTGATCAGCGTCACGGCCGATACCGTGGTGCGGCTGCTGCCGCCGCTGATCATGAATACGGAACAGGCCGACGAGGTCGTGCGGCTGTTGTGCCCGCTGATCAAGGCCCTGCTGCAGGAGGCCGCGCCATGATCAAGCACTACCTGCAGTTCTCGGACCTCGATGCAGCCGAATACGCCTACCTGTTCGAACGCGCCGCGCTGATCAAGCGCCGCTTCAAGGCCTACGAGAAACACCAGACGCTGAGTGACCGCACGCTGGCGCTGATCTTCGAGAAGGCCTCGACCCGTACCCGCGTGAGTTTCGAGGCCGGCATGTACCAGATGGGCGGCAGCGTGGTGCACCTGACCACCGGCGACAGCCAGCTCGGCCGCGCCGAGCCGATCGAGGACAGCGCCAAGGTGATCAGCCGCATGGTCGACCTGGTCATGATCCGCACCTTCGAGCAGACCAAGATCGAGGCCTTTGCCCAGCACTCGCGCGTGCCGGTGATCAACGGCCTGACCAACGAATTCCATCCGTGCCAGATCCTGGCCGACATCTTCACCTACATCGAGCATCGCGGCTCGATTGCCGGCAAGACGGTGGCCTGGGTCGGCGACGGCAACAACATGGCCAATACCTGGCTGCAGGCGGCCGAGATCCTCGGATTCAAGGTGCATGTCAGCACCCCGCGCGGCTACGAGATCGACCAGTCGGTCGCCGGCATCCGCTCGGGCGCCAGTTACCAGGTGTTCAAGGACCCCAAGCAGGCCTGCGCCGGTGCCGACCTGGTCACGACCGACGTCTGGACCAGCATGGGATTCGAGGCCGAGAACGAGGAACGGCGCAAGGCGTTTGCCAACTGGCGCGTCGACGCGGACATGATGGGCGCGGCCGACCCGCAGGCCTTGTTCATGCATTACCTGCCGGCACACCGGGGCGAGGAAGTCGACGCCGACGTCATCGACGGCCCGCAGTCGGTGG
>JBFIDI010000656.1:0-2857 GCA_041581405.1 Burkholderiaceae bacterium | reverse complement strand
TTGGTAGGTCGTGGCAGGCTCGAACTGCCGACCAACGGATTAAAAGTCCGCTGCTCTACCAACTGAGCTAACGACCCACACTTTTCTTTTGCGTTGCGGTTTGTACCGTGCTGCAAAGCCTGAAATTATAACCAGAAAAAATCGCGTTTTTGGCTGAGCTCACACACGATTTGCAATTGTGTTGAGCACCCAGCCCGCGGCGCATTGGCCGAAGGTCGCCGTGACGCTGACCATCGAGCCGTATCCATGGCAATTGAGTGTTCCATCGGACTCGATGATGGCGCACGACGCATCGACGTCCCGCACCGGCTCGCGACTGAATACACATGGCAGGCCCATCGTGCGGCCCGCACCCGGCGCGCCATGCTGCTTGCGCAGCAGGTTTCGCATGCGCGCAAGCAAGGGGTCGTGGGTACTGCGCGACAGGTCGTCGATGTCGACCTGGTGCGCCAGCCGCTTGCCGCCGGCCGCGCCCACGGTGATGAAGACGGACTTGTTGCGCCGCGCCCAGTCGGCCATCGCAACCTTGGCGCGCACCTGGTCACAGGCATCGATGACGGCATCGACCGCGGTGGGCAGGATGGCCGGCCAGTTGTCCGGTTCGACGAACGCCTCCACACCCTGCACGGCGCAGCTGGGATGGATCAGCGCAATACGCTCGCGCATCGCCTGCACCTTGGCCTGGCCGATGGTGTTGTCCAGCGCATGCACCTGCCGGTTGATGTTGGATTCGGCGACATGGTCGAGATCGACCAGCGTCAACGCACCCACGCCGCTGCGTGCCAGTGCCTCGGCGGCCCACGAGCCGACACCGCCGATACCGACGATGGCCACGTGCGCTTGCCGAATACGTGCCGCCGCGGCGACGCCGAACAGGCGCTCCATGCCGCCGAACCGGCGCGCAAGATCCGCGTCGGCATCCGTAACCATCGATTCCGTCATCTGCAGGGTTTCGTTCGGCGGACCGCCAGGTGGCGGCCCGCGCAAGCTGGTGGCGCTGGCGCGGCGACCTCAGCGCAGACGCGCGAGGCGCTCCTTGCCGGCCTTTGCCGCGTCGGACTGCGGGTAGCTGCGCGAGAGCTCATCGAGTGTCTTGCGCGCGCCGGCCACGTCCTTGAGTTCGATCTGGCAGTTGGCGATCGACAACAGGGCTTCCGGCGCCCGCACGTGGTCGGGCGTGGCCGTGAGCATGATCCGGAAGTTGACGATGGCCTCCTTGTAGTCACGGGTCGCGTATTGCGCGTTGCCGAGCCAGAACAATGCGGAAGGCAGGTAACCGCTCTTCGGATACCGTGCGATCAGGCTGTGAAAACCCGTCTGCGCGCCCGGGAAGTCACCACTGCGAAACAGCGCCAGCGCCGCGTCGTAGGCACGGCGCTCGGCCGGCTCGACGACGATCTCGCGCCCGTCGACCGTCAGCTTGACCGGTTCGAGCTGGCTCACCCGTTCCTCGACGCCGCGGGCGATTTCCTGCTGGCGTTGCAGCATGTCCTTCTGCTCGCGCTGCAACTCGGACAACTCGCGGCCGAACTGCTCGCGTTGACCGTTGCTGCGCGCCAGCTCGGTGCGCAGCGACTCGATCTGGTTCTGCAGGTCGAGCAAGGAGCGTCGCAACTGCATGTTCTCTTCGGTCGACTTGCGCAGCAGTTCGTTGTGCGACTCCACCAGGCGCTGGATCGCGGCGTCGGTCGCGATCCGGTTGGCCTCGATGCGCTTGCGCGCCTCCAGGATGGCGGTACGCGCCTCGGTGTCCTCGAACAACGCGGCCTGCGCCTGGCCCGCCCACAACGCACCGGCCAGCACCAGGGCCATTGCCAGCGCGCCGCGGCTGCCTGCGCGATGATGGCTGAGGCGGTTCATCGGTAGACGATCTCGGCGCGACGGTTCTGCGCCAGCGCGGCCTCGTCGCTGCCCTGCACCGCCGGTTTTTCCTTGCCGTAGCTGACGGCCTCGACCTGGGCGTCTGCCACACCGAGCAGTGCCAGTGCGCGACGCACGGCCTCGGCGCGTTTCTGGCCCAGCGCCAGGTTGTATTCGCGGCCACCGGTCTCGTCGGTATGACCTTCGATCACCGCCCTGCGGGCCGGGTCGGCGCGCAGATGACGGGCATGGGTCTCGATGAGCGCCTGGAACTCCGGCTTGATGATGAAGCTGTCGTAATCGAAGTAGATGATGCGCGGGCCCTGCTGGATCGCGGCATTCGCACCGGCCCCGGTCAGGTCGACCGGCGCCACGCCCTGGCTGGCCACGGCCCCCGAGCCTGCTCCACCGGCCGTCGCGCCGCCGGCCGCACCGGCACCCGCCCCTTGGGCGCCCACCGGCGTCCCGGCCTTGTCCTCCACGGCGACATCATCCAGCTTGACCGACGAGCCACAACCTGCCAGCAGAGCGGCGCACGCCAGGGCCAGAAAAATTCGTTTCATCCGTGTTCTCCTTGTGATGTCACTGTTTTTGAAGCGGGCCCCAATCGGGCTCGCGAATTTCACCCGACGCTCCGGCCAGGCGGGTCTTGACGCGTCCATCGAGGGTCGTGGTCGTCAGGCGCTCCCGGCCCTGACCGGACGTGGCGTAGATGATGAGGCGTCCGTTGGGCGCGAAACTGGGACTTTCGTCGAACGAGGTGTCGGTGATTGCAGTGGCAGTGCCGCTGGCAAGATCCATCACGTGCAAACGAAAGGCGCCACTCACTCGGGAAATATAGGCCAGCGATTTGCCGTCCGGGCTGATGGAGGGGGAAATGTTGTAACTGCCCGTAAAGGTCACGCGTTGCACGCCGCCGCCGGTGGCCGCCATGCGGTAGATCTGTGGCGAGCCGCCACGATCGCTGACGAAATAAATGGTCTTGCCATCGGGCGAG
>JBFIDI010000655.1:0-2862 GCA_041581405.1 Burkholderiaceae bacterium | reverse complement strand
GGCGCGATGCTGATGACCCGCGTGATCAGCAAACCCACGGAAGGCCGCCTGTGCCTGGACCTGGGCCACAAGGCGGTGGCGGCCGAGATGCCGCAGCCGCGCGTGCGCCTGATGGGCCTGGAAGACGCGACGCTGGTCTCGCAAAGCGAGGAACACCTGGTGGTGCAGACGCCACGCGCGGCCGACTACCAGGTCGGCGACGTGGTCTACGGCATCCCGCGCCACATCTGCCCCACGATGGCGCTGCACAGCGACGTCTGGGCGGTGCACAAGGGTGTGGCCGACGAAAGCTGGCCGGTCGTGGCGCGCGCGCGCAAGCTCACGATCTGAAGGCAGTCGGTCGAGCACTACACTGGAGCCGGTTGTGGCGACACCCTCCGCAGCCTCGTCCCCCCGTTCCGAGCTGCGCACGCAATTCGACACCGACGGCTTCGTCTGTCCGCTGCCGGCACTGTCGCCCGAACGCACCGGCCACTACCGCGCCTTGTACCTGGACTTCCAGGCGCGCCACCAGGACCGGCTCGACGCGCTCAGCCCGTCGCGCCGCTGGCAGGTCTTCGCCGACACGCATTTCGTGCTGCCGTGGGTCGATGCGCTGACGCGCGAGCCCGGCATCCTCGATGCGGTGCAGCAGGTGCTCGGCCCGGACCTGCTGGCCTGGAACACCAGCTGGTTCGTCAAGATGCCGCTCGACAAGTCCTTCGTCAGCTGGCACCAGGATGGCGCGTATTGGGGCCTGGCCCCGATGGAGGTCGCCACCGCCTGGGTCGCGCTGGGACCGGTTACCGTCGAGAACGGCTGCATGCGCATGATCCCCGGCTCGCACCAGCGGCCGCACCTGCCGCAACGCGAGACCTGGGCCGCGAACAACGCCTTGTCGCGCGGCCAGGAGATCGCGGTGGCGGTGGACGAATCGAAAGCCGTCGACCTGGTGCTGCAGCCGGGCCAGATGTCGTTGCACCACCTGTGGATCGTGCACGGCTCGAACGCCAACCGTTCGAACGAAGCGCGCATCGGCATCGCCATCCGCTACGTGGCGCCCTGCGTGCGCCAGGACGGTGGCAACAAGCCGCTGGCGATGCTGGTGCGCGGGCGCGACGACATCGGCCACTTCACGCTGGCCGAACGGCCGACCGATGACCACGCACGGGCCGGCGAAGGACGGCACGCGGAGATCCTGCAGCGCGTGCACCGGGCACTGTCGGCGGCGCGCTGACCGCCGCGCCGGGTAGGTGGCGGCCTACACCGCGACAGGGGACCGGCCGATACGCGCCGCGCCGCGCTGCGCCGACACTGGCGGCATCGTCGTATCGGAACCAACACCATGTCGTTCGCACTCTATATGCTGGGCTTTGCCGTTTTCCTGGGCGGCGTGATCTGGGGCTGCATCGTGGCCGGCGTGCCCCCGGTCTACATCGGCATCGGCACGCTGATCCTGCTGGGTATCGGCATCTTCAGCGCCGTCGGCAAGACCCGCGGCAAAGACCCTTCCTGATCGCGCCCCGGCCCGGCAGCGCCGAACCGGCTCCGGGCCCCAAGGCACACAAGGCGGGGCGCGCCATCGCACAGCCCTGAACATGCCGGCGGATGCACACCGCCAGCGCCGGTGCGGTGACAATGGATTCCATGAAAACGGGTTCCCATCCGCTGGCCGGCGTCAAGGTCGTCGAGTTCTGCCATGTCGCCGCCGGGCCGTTCTGCGCACTGTTGCTGGCCGACTTCGGCGCAGTCGTCACCAAGGTCGAACCCCCCGCGGGCGACAGCCTGCGCCAGTGGCCGCCGCTGAGCGACGGCTACAGCGAGAACTTCGCCTCGCTCAACCGCGGCAAACATGCGGTCGTGCTCGACCTCAAGGACCCGGCCGACCGCGACCGGGCCCGCGCACTGGTGCTGGACGCCGACGTGCTGGTCGAGAACAACCGCCCGGGCGTGATGCAGCGCCTGGGCCTGGGCTGGGACTGGTTCGGCCCGCGCAAGCCTTCGCTGATCTACTGCTCGATCTCGGCTTATGGCCAGAGCGGCCCGCGTGCCACCGAAGGTGGTTTCGACGTGACGCTGCAGGCCATGGCCGGCGTCATGAGCGTGACCGGCGAACCCGACGGTGCGCCGGTCAAATGCGGCGTGCCGATCGCCGACTTCACCGCCGGCCTTTACGGCGCGTTCACCATCGCATCGCTGCTGGCGCGCGTGCGCAGCGGCGGCCCGGGCGGCCAGATCGACATCCCGATGTTCGCCACCACGCTGGCCGTCGGTGCCTTGCAGACCAGCGAGTTCTTCGGCACCGGCCGCAACCCGGTCAAGCTGGGTTCGGCGCATCCGCGCAACGCGCCGTACCAGGCATTCCGTGCGCGCGACGACTGGTTGTCATCGCCGCCGGCAACAACAAGCTCTGGGCCGCGGTGTGCAAGGTCGCGCAGACACCCGATCTGCTGGCCGACGAGCGTTTCCAGACGCCGGCGCTGCGTGCGGCCAACCAGGTCGCGCTCAAGGACCTGCTCGAGCGGCGGTTCGCCACCCGCGACGCGGTTGATTGGCTGGCGCTGTTCGAGGCCGAAGGCGTGCCGAGCGCGCCGATCAACCGCTACGAGCAGGCGCTGGCCGACAAGCAGACCGTGCATCTGCAACTGGTGCAGGATATGCAACTCCCGTCCGGCCGCGGGACTCGCACCGTGGCCTGCCCGGTATGGCTCGACGGCGCGCCGGTGCCGGTCAACACCTGCCCGCCACCGCTCGGCGCGTCGCCGACACCTGCCCGGGATTGACGAACCACTGCAAGGAACCGCCATGCCGACCGACGCCCATCCGTTGACGCGCCTCAAGCGCGTCGTCCAGGCCATGACCCGCCTGTCCGGCCAGGAACTG
>JBFIDI010000654.1:0-2882 GCA_041581405.1 Burkholderiaceae bacterium | reverse complement strand
CGGCGCCTGCGCCGGTTTCGGTTCCATCTGCGGCTCGTCGCTGGCGACCGCCGCGACGATGGGGCAGGTGGCCTTGCCCGAACTGCGCCGCGCCGGTTATTCCGGTGCCTTGTCCACCGGCGCGCTGGCCGCGGGCGGCACGCTGGGCATCCTGATTCCGCCGTCCATCGTGCTGGTCATCTATGCCATCCTGGCCGAACAGAACATCGCCAAGATGTTTGCCGCCGCCTTCGTGCCCGGCATCCTGGCGGCGCTGGGCTACATGGTCGTGGTCAACATCTACGTGCGTGTCTCGCCGACCTCGGGCGGCCGCATCGAGCCGATGCCGTGGTCCGAACGCATGCAGGCGCTCGGCGCGGTGTGGCCGGTGCTGCTGATCTTCGTCGTCGTCATCGGCGGCATCTACACCGGCATCTTCACGCCGACCGAAGGTGCGGCCGTCGGCGCCGTGACCACGGCCGTGCTGGCCTGGTGGCGCGGCGGCCTGAAACGGGGCAAGTTGCGCGAGGCCTTCGAGTCGACCGCCTCGGCCACCGCCATGGTGTTCATGATCGTGCTCGGCGCGGCCGCGTACAACACCTTCCTGGCCTTGTCGCAGCTGCCGCAGGAACTGGCAGGGTGGGTCGGCGACCAGGGTTTCGGGCCGTACGCCGTGTTGTCGGCGATCCTGGTCTTCTACCTGATCTTCGGCTGCGTGATGGATTCGCTGTCGATGATCCTGCTGACGATTCCGATCTTCTTCCCGATGATCTCCGGACTCGACTTCGGCCTGTCGCCGGAACACACGGCGATCTGGTTCGGCGTGCTGGTGCTGATCGTCGTCGAGGTCGGGCTGATCACGCCGCCGGTGGGCATGAACCTGTTCGTGATCCAGTCCATGGCGCCCGACATCGCGATCCGCGAGACCTACCGCGGTGTGTTGCCATTCGTCGCCAGCGATCTGCTGCGTGTGGTGTTGCTGGTATCGTTTCCGGCCATCACCTTGTTCATCCTGCGGTTCTAGCCCGGTCGCCGCCCCCGCGGCCGCCGTCGTGAACCGTGCCTGTTTGTAATGGAAGAAGGAGTCCCCATGACCAAGAAACTCAAGCTCGCGCTGGCCGGTGCCGGTGCATTCGGCATCAAGCACCTGGATGGCATCCGGAACATCGACGGTGTCGAGGTCGTCTCGCTGGTCGGCCGCGAGCTCGAGAAGACGAAGGAAGTTGCCGTCAAGTACGGCATCGGCCATGTCACGACCGACCTGGCCGACAGCCTGGCGCTGAAGGACGTCGATGCGGTGATCCTGTGCACGCCGACGCAGATGCATGCCGAGCAGAGCCTGGCCTGCCTGAACGCCGGAAAACACGTGCAGGTGGAGATCCCGCTGGCCGACAGCCTGAAGGACGCGCAGGCCGTGGTGGACCTGGCGAAGAAGACCGGCCTGGTCGCGATGTGCGGCCACACCCGCCGCTTCAATCCCAGCCACCAGTACGTGAAGCAGCAGATCAGCGCCGGCACGTTCAACATCCAGCAGATGGACGTGCAGACCTATTTCTTCCGCCGCACCAACACCAATGCGCTGGGCCAGCCGCGCTCGTGGACCGACCACCTGCTGTGGCACCATGCCGCGCACACGGTGGACCTGTTCGCCTACCAGTGCGGAAGCCCCATCGTGCAGGCCCATGCGGTGCAAGGGCCGATCCATCCCACGCTGGGCATCGCGATGGACATGAGCATCCAGCTCAAGGCGCAAAGCGGCGCGATCTGCACGCTGAGCCTGAGCTTCAACAACGACGGTCCGCTGGGCACGTATTTCCGCTACATCGGCGACACCGCCACCTACATCGCGCGTTACGACGACCTGTTCACCGGCAAGGAGGAGCGGATCGATGTTTCCCAGGTGGCGGTGTCGATGAACGGCATCGAACTGCAGGACCGCGAGTTCGTCGCCGCGATCCGCGAAGGCCGCGAACCGAACGCCAGCGTCGCCAGCGTGTTGCCGTGTTACCAGGTGCTGCACCAGCTCGAGCAGCAGCTCGCTTGAACCCGTCCCCCAACCCGAACCCGAGGAAACCCACGATGCAGACACGACCACTCGGCCCCTTCAGCGTCTCGGCCATCGGCCTGGGATGCATGAATCTCAGCCACGCCTACGGCACCCCACCGTCGCCCGAACAGGGCGAACGCGTGTTGCTCGCCGCGCTCGATGCCGGCGTGACCTTGTTCGACACCGCGGCCCTGTACGGCTTCGGCGCGAACGAGAAGCTGGTGGGCCAGGTGCTGCGGCCGCATCGCAGCCGCTTCACGCTGGCCAGCAAGTGCGGCATGGCCGGCGTGGCGTTTCCCGATGGCGTGAAGCGGGTCATCGACGGCTCGCCCGAGGCGATTCGCCGTGATTGCGAAAACAGCCTGCGCAACCTGCAGACCGACGTGATCGACCTGTATTACCTGCACCGCTGGGACAAGAAGGTGCCGATCGAGGACAGCGTGGGCGCGATGGCCGACCTGGTGCGCGCGGGCAAGGTCCGCACGCTGGGCCTGTCCGAGGTCTCGGCCCCGACGCTGCGCAAGGCGCATGCGGTCCATCCGATCACCGCGGTGCAGACCGAATATTCGTTGTGGAGCCGCAATGCGGAGATCGCCGTGTTGCAGGCCTGCAAGGAGATCGGCGCCGCCTTCGTCGCCTTCAGCCCGGTTGCACGCGGCTTCCTGTGTGATGCGCTGCACGACGTCACTGCGCTGCAGGACAAGGACATCCGCCGCGCCATGCCCCGTTTTTCGCCCGACAACTACGCGGCCAACCTGAAGCTGCTGCCGGCGTACCGCACACTGGCCGAGCAAGCCGGCTGCACGCCGGCCCAGCTGGCGCTGGCCTGGTTGCTGCACAAGGCACCGCACATCAT
>JBFIDI010000653.1:0-2889 GCA_041581405.1 Burkholderiaceae bacterium | reverse complement strand
TCTGCCGCGCCGATACTCGGCGGCAGGCTCATGACCTTGCGCACCAGGGCCGGTTGGCCACTCACGCCGGTCTTGCGAAAGACATGCTTGATGTATTGCCGCGCGGTCGCCTCCGTGAGTCCGAGCGTGCGCGCGCCGGCCTTCAACGGTGTGCCGGACGCGATGATGTCGGTCAGGCGCGCCTCGCTGAATGTCAGCCCGTAGAGCCGCCGCAACAGTTCCATGCGTGTCTCCTGGGCGTGCTCCGGATCGCGCACGAACAACACGACCGAACTGTCGGAGTCGGCCTTGCTCCAGGACGGCCGTCGCGCCGCTGGCGCCAATGGCGACAGGACGACCAGGTAGGGATTGGCACCGCCCTTCCTGCGCACCCGCAGTGCGCTGTCCACTGCCGCTGCGGGAGCGATGCCGGTGCCGGCGACTGCGCGAATGTGCTGCGCGATGGCGACGCCGCGTTCATCGGTGCCCGCGAGCACGTCGCCTTCCAGGCCCAGGCCATCAGCGCGGCCCAGCAAGCCCTGGGCCATGGCGTTGGCAAATCGCAGGCGGCCCTGCTCGTCGGTGATGAAGACGCCGATGGCCATGCTGTCGAGCGCGCCGTAGCTGGCCTGGTGCTCGAGCGCCAGCGTGTCGAATTCCCGCTGCAGCCGCAATGCACGCGCCAGATGCGGGATCAGCACCTCCATCTTGTCGCAGTCCTGCTGGGTGAACGGCGGCATGCTGGCGTCGCGCAACACCAGGAAGTAGCTCAATGCGCGTTCGTGCTCGGTGAAGTTCACGCCGAGCGAATATTCGACGCCGCCGACCGACAACACCTCCTGGTAGACCCGCGAGCGGTGCAGTTCCTCGTCGGTCAGCGACATCCGGCAATGGATGGGCTTGAACGGGTTGGCGCTGAAATATTTCAGCCGCGGGTCCTCGCCCATCAGGCGCTCGTACCGGAGCATGTGCTCCATGCTCCAGTCGTAGCCATGCAGCAGGCTGAACGACAGGCGCGAATGCACGAGGTCGGTATTGCCGATCTGAGCCCCGCGCGCGTTGAAGTGGCGTGTCGCCTTTTCGAGCACATGGGACCACTTGCTCTCGTCGAGCACCGCCTCGTAGATGCCGTCGATCAGCTCGAGCACCGTATCCATGGCCACCCCCCGAAAGAGCAGGATCACAGCCCTCGTCCGCCGACGATGGTTCTGCCGGAGCGTGACATTAGCACTTGCGCCAGTGCGGGATCAAGGGGTCGCGCGTCATCTTCGGCGACCGGGATGCGTCGGCTGTTGGTACATGCGTGCGAAGCTGGTTGGCTGTTGGTATACGCCTGCGGGGCCGGTTGGCGGGGGCAGGCGGCGCCTGGTTGCGCGACTTCGATTGCCGAAAGGGTGCGGCAAGAGAAACAGGTCCGTCAGAATATCGAGAGCCGTTCAACGGTATGTGCCAGCATCGAAGACCAGGCGGGATGCCGACACCGCCTATCCATCGACAAGACGACTTGACACGAAAAGACAATCTACCCCTGTCCCCGGCACCATGACCACGACCATTCGCCCCGAAACCCCGTCGGACGCAGACGCCATCGACCGGATCACGCGGCGCGCCTTCCTGCACCACCCGCACAGCGAGCAGACCGAACATTTCATCGTCCGCGCGTTGCGCGCCGACGCGGCGCTGGCCGTGTCCCTGGTCGCCGAGCTGGACGGCCGGGTGGTCGGCCATGTCGCGATCTCGCAGGTAGCGATCGACGACGGGTCCGCCGGCTGGTATGGCCTGGGGCCGATCGCGGTCGATCCGCCGTACCAGGGCCGCGGTATCGGACGCGCGCTGATGCAAGGCGCTCTGGCGGCACTGCGCAGCATGGGCGCCAGCGGCTGCGTGCTGGTGGGCGATCCGGCCCTGTACCGGCGTTTCGGCTTCGCGCACGATCCGCAACTCGTGTACCCGGATGTGCCGGCCGCCTACTTCCTGGCCTTGTCGCTGGGCACTTCCCGCCCCCGTGGCCAGGTCCGGTTTCATCCGGCGTTCCAGGCCCGGGGCTGACCCGTCGCTCGGCGCTGCAGTTGCGCGCCGGCGCTGCCGACGACGCGGCATACTCGGGCACGAATTGGACAAGTTTCGAACCGGGCAACAGGACCGACGCAGCGTGGCGATTTACGGCGTGCCGATGCGTTGAGCCGGACGGCACACGAACCTGCACACCACACCCATGCCGCTCGCCCCCATCGAATCCATCGAGACCCCGCGCCTGACGCTGCTGCCGGTCGGCCCCCAGCACCTGGACGACTTGTTCGCCGTCAACGGCGACGAACAGGTGACCCGTTTCGTGCCGTACCCGACCTGGACCACGCCGCAGGATGGCCAGGACTGGTTGACCCGCATGAGCGCCCTGGCCCAGGCCGGCAACACCCACCAGCTGGTGCTGCGCCACAACGGGGATGGCAAGGTGGTCGGTACGCTGCTGTTGTTCAAGTTCGACGAGGCCAGCCGGCGCATCGAACTGGGCTACGTGCTGGGCCGCGCGTATTGGGGCCAGGGGCTGATGCGCGAGGCGGTGGCCGCGGCTTGCGACCATGCTTTCGAGGCGCTGGGCGTGCGGCGCATCGAAGCCGAGGTCAATCCCACCAACACCGCGTCCTGCCGACTGCTCGCCGACGTGGGGTTCGTGCACGAAGGCCGCATGCGCCAGCGCTGGACGGCCAAGGGCGTGACCTACGACACGAACCTGTACGGGTTGCTTGCCACGGACCGGCCCACCGCTGGTCCCCGCGCCTGAACGGGCCTTGGCGCGGCGGCAGCTACCCTGGGACGCCGCGACACACGGGCCCGCCGGCAAGCAGGCACACTGCGGGTTGACACTATCGACCAGGAGATCCGGACCATGACCACACACGGCTTTGTCGC
>JBFIDI010000652.1:0-2910 GCA_041581405.1 Burkholderiaceae bacterium | reverse complement strand
TCGATGCGGGCCAGCAAGCGTACGAGGGCATCGCCATGGGCATCGTCGGTGCGGGTCAGCAGCAGGCCGGCACCGAGCAACGCGGCTTCGCGTTGCCACAGGCTGGCCAGGGATGCCTGCTCGTTTGCAGCCTCGGGAACGTCGCGCGCGCGCAGGTGGTACAACGCGACGCCGAGATCGTGCGCCAGCAGGGATGCGACGTCGCGCTGGCCGTCGGCGTCGTCGCCATGCAGCAGCACCGGTGGCAACGCGCCGGAGCCGCTGCGCAGGTCGCGCACCGCCTGATGGGCGATCCGCCGGTGGCCCTCGTCCACCAGTGCGTGGTCTGGTTCGGCCGCGATCAGGGCCTGCAGGCGGTGGTCGAGGTAGTTGATGCCGGCAATGAAATGCAACACGCGTTCGTCGATCTTGAGGCGTCCGCCGGACAGGCCGGCGCCGTCGTCGATCTCGAGCAGGCGCAGGCGCCGCAGCGGCCGCACCGGCGTGACGGCGCTCCAGTGCGGCTCGGGCAATGCCGCCATGGCCAGGCCGAACGTGGCCCAGGGCCGTTGAGGCTGGCCGTGGCCTTGCGCACACAATGCGGCCAGGCGCGCGTCCATCTCGATGCCGACCGCCAGCAGCAGCAGGTCGCGTTCGAAGTCGCTCAGGTCGAACACGGCGGCAAGGGTGTCGATGGCGGCCGGAGCCGGCATCTGGCGTGCCATGTCGGCCACATGGCGTCCGGTCTCGGTCGGATCGCCGTCGCCCAGCAGCGCGCGCAAGCGGGCGAATTCCGCCACCAGCAACTGCTGGTTGGCGGATGTCCAGTCCAGTACGAGCGGGGCGTTCATGTGATCGTGATCCGGTGGTCGTAGAAGGTCGGCGGCGTGGCGGCGCGGTTGGCCACCGGGCTCTCGATGCCGTCGATACGCAGGCGCGCCAGCGGTGCGCCCGGTGGCATGTCGCGCGCGATGAAGGTCAGCGAACCCGTGGGTGCGGCGAAGGTCTCGGGCAGGATCTCCCGGTCGCCGAGCAACAATGCGACGTTTTGTCCCGCCCGCAGTTGCGGCGTGAACGTGATCGTGCACAGGACGTCGCCGCTGCCGTCGCGCACCAGGCTTTGCGGCAGGTTGGTGATGTTCGGTGCCACGATGCAGGCCAGGCGGTTGGTGCTGCGGGCCACGGTCTCGCCCGGGCGCACCATGCGGGCCGTGACGTCGTAGACGCCGACCGGAAACGCATCGGCGCTGGAGACCGGAATCACCAGGCCCATGCGATCGGCCGCATCGGGTCCGCTGGCGGCAATGGCCGCGTCCACGCCGTGGCGTTCGTTGCGCAGTTCGATCGTGCGATCGGTGCCGTCCAGGTGGTGGCCTTCGAGCACGACCGCGTCGCCCAGGCGCACCACCGGCTGGCCGTCGGGCGGCAACACGGCCTCCAGCGTGGGCAGCGGCGGGATCAGGCTCGGCGTGACGACGACACCGCGTTCGCGTCCGCTGGCCGGATCGACCGCGCCGCGGGTGAGCACCGGCAGCGTCGCGCGCGTGGGCCGGGTGGCCTCGATCAGCACCACCGAGACCTGGTAGGCGACGGTCGGCCGGTAATGGGACTGGGTCGCGGTCCACAATCTGGACATGTCTTCGAGGCCGAGGAACTGCGGCGTGATGCGCAGCGACTCCATCTGGTCGGCCAGTCCGCAGTCGGCCAGCGCCCGCAGCGCCGGGGGCAGGTCGGCGCCGACGTCCGGCGAGGGGTTCAGCGCGGTGCGGATCATCTCGCGCGTCAGCGCCGGGAACTCGTGCAGCAGTTGCATCGCGTAGCCAAGCAGGATCTCCGCATGCAGGTCGCCGCCGCTGTAGGCCGAAATCAGGTAGTGCAGGTCCAGCGCCAGCGGTGGATTGCTCAGGCGCTGCGTACCGGTGTCGTCGCGCGAGGGAAGGGCGGCATTGCGCCAGCCGGTGTTGGGCGTGACCTGGTACAGGAACAGGTTGAGCTGGCTGCTTTCGGCGCCGCCCTCGAGCACGACGCGGTCCGGCGGCAACACGCTGACCGTGACCGTGCTGCCGAGCACGCCGGTGATGTTGTGGTTCACCATGCCGTCGTTGAGCCGGTCGCGCAGCACGGCGGTGACGCCGGCAATGGCCAGGGCCGTGCTCATGCGCCAGCCCTCCGTGCGGCCGGACGCGCGGCGCGATGCCTCGCCATCATGCCGGCCCATCGCGTCATGAGGCTCCCCTTCGGCGTGCCAAGTAGTCGTCCAGCGACAGTGGCGCGCGGCCGCTGCGGGGCGGCTTGCGCGGCGCCGGGGTCTGTTGCAGCGCGGTCACTTCGATACGGCCGATGTGGACGTGGACTTCGGTCGTCTCCTCGGCGCCCGTCGACCGGTTGCGGCCGCGGGCCGGTACAGGCATGGCCGGCACGCGCGGGGGTGGCGACGGCACGGCGTGTGGAGGCTCCGCGCGGCTGAGTTCGGTGCGGGGCGCCAGCCACGCATCGGGTGCGCCCTGTTGTTGCGCCGCCGCCCGGCCGGCGGCCGGCTGCGTGTCCGCCTGGCCATCGTGGCGTGGCGGGTCCTGCGCCGCGCGCTCGCGGGGTGGCGCGGTCACCGGCGCCGGCGCGATGCTCGTCGTATCGGGTCGCGCGGGACCGTGCCGCGTCGCCGCGCGCGCGGCGTCGACGTCGCCAGCGTCGCGTTGCGCAACAGGCCCACGCGGGTTGGCCGCGGGCGGCGGCGGCGATAGCCGCCCGGATGGCGCCGGCCGGGGCGTCCGGGGCCCGGGCCCGAGCTCGCCGTCGGTTTCGCGTTCGACCGCCGCGGTCCAGCCGCGCGGCTCGCGGATGTCGAGTGCGGGCGTGTCGGCGTGTCCGGTGCTCACAACATCACTCCGTCGTGACAGTCTCGTCCTTCTTCTCGAGCGCGGCCTGCAGCGT
>JBFIDI010000651.1:0-2917 GCA_041581405.1 Burkholderiaceae bacterium | reverse complement strand
GACGCCAATATCGACGCGAGGGTGTTCTTCCACCCCCTGTCCGGATTGCCGATGTTCGAGGACCGGCCCGGCAACACCTGGGCCTGGGACATTCCCACCCGGGCCATCAACCTGCCGAGTTTCCACGACATGACGCAGCAGCAGCAGGAGCGGGTCGTCGACGTGGTTCGCCAGGTCATGAAAGCGAGTTGACACGATGTTGGATTTCGAGGGCATCCGGAACTACTGGGACACCCGTGCTTCGGGCGACAGCAGTGCGCAATCGACGACCCAGGACGTCTACCTGCGCGAGATCGAATACCGCGTGTTGTCCGAACGCGTCGGCCGCTTGCGGCCTTCGCGCGTGGCCGACGTGGGTTGCGGCGACGGCCGCACGACGCTGCGCGTGGCCGCCGGCTGCGCGGACGTGGCCTTCGACGGCTACGACTACGCGGCGTCGATGATCGAGAACGCCCGCGCCAGCGGCCAGGCGCAGTCGGCCGCCAACGTCCGTTTTGCCCGGCACGACATCATGGACGGCCTGCCCGAGCGGTTCGACCTGGTCTACACCACCCGCTGCCTGATCAATCTGCCGTCATGGGACATGCAGATGGCCGCGCTGCGCCATATCCATGCCGGGCTCGCCGACGGCGGCAGCTACCTGATGGTCGAGAACTTCCAGGAAGGCCACGACAACTTCAACGCGGTGCGGCGGGCCTATGGACTGTCCGAGATCGCGGTGCGGCCGCACAACTTCTTCTTCCTGCGCCCGCGGCTGATCGACTTCATGGCGCCGCTGTTCGAGCTGCGGGAGGAACTGAACATCAGCAGCACCTACTACCTGACCAGCCGGGTGGTCTACGCACGGATCTGCGCGGACCAGGGCGCGACGCCCGATTATTTCGACGACCACCATCGGCTGGCCGCGGGCCTGCCCTTTGCCGGCGAGTTCGGCCCGGTGCGCCTGCTGGTGTTCGAGAAGAAGGCCGCGGAGGCGGGGCGATGAGCCATGATGACGTGGTGCGGCGCAATATCGCGGCGCTGGGGCAGGACACGGCGCTGCAGGCGCGGTCGATCGACTGGGTGCGCGACACCGCGGCGCATGGATATTCGTACAACTTCACGTGGATGGGCCGGCCCATCATCCAGTATCCCCAGGACATGGTGGCGATGCAGGAGATCATCTGGACGGTGCAGCCGGACCTGGTGATCGAGACCGGCATCGCGCATGGCGGCTCGCTGGTCTATTACGCGGCGCTGCTGGAGCTCAACGCGGCCTGCGGGGGCCCGCAGGATGCGACGGTGCTGGGCATCGACATCGAGATCCGGCCCCACAACCGGGCCGCCATCGAGGCGCATCCGCTGTTTCGCCGGATGGCGCTGATCGAAGCCTCCAGCGTGGACCCGGCCACCGTCGATGCCGTGTGCCGGCGCGCGCGCCAGGCCCGCCGTGTGCTGGTGTGCCTGGACAGCAACCATGGGCATGCGCATGTGCTGGCCGAACTCGAGGCGTATGCGCCCCTGGTGTCGGTCGGCAGTTATTGCGTCGTGTTCGACACCATCGTCGAGGCTCTGCCCAAGTCCCTGTTCCCGCAGCGTCCATGGGGGCCGGGGGACAACCCGGCGACGGCGGTGCGGCAATACCTCGAATCCCATGCCGAATTCGAGGTGGACCGGCGCATCGACCACCAGCTGCTGGTCAGCGTGGCGCCGGGCGGTTACCTGCGGCGGATCGCATAAGCGGCGGCCAGGGCCGCCTTCGCGCGTCAGTTCTGCAGCAGTGCCAGCACCTGCTGCGGCAACTGGTTGGCCTGGGCGACCATGGCGGTGCCGGCCTGCTGCAGGATCTGCGCACGGGCCAGGTTGGCGGTCTCCTGCGCGAAGTCGGCGTCCAGGATGCGCGAACGCGATGCCGACAGGTTCTCGGAGGTGACCTGCAGGTTGGCGATCGAGGTCTCGAAGCGCGACTGCAAGGCGCCGAGCCGGGCCCGTTCGCCGTTGATGAAGCCCAGTGCCGAGTCGACCGTCTTGAGCGCCTGCGTCGCCTTCGCGAAGGTCGTCACGTCCAGGTCCGAGACCTTGTTCAGCGTCGATCCGCCGTCCACGGCCAGGTTGGTCGTCGTCACGTCGATGGCAAACGACTTGTCGGAGTCCAGCGTGATGTAGCCGACCACGGTCGACGTCGCCGCCGTGGCGTCGGCGGTCAGCGTGACCGGCGCACCCGAGGCGGTGCCGTCGCTGCCGAGTTTCTGCACCGAGATGTCGCCGGCGTTCGGCACGGTGGTGTCCGCCACCGAGATGTCGTTGCCCGTGGCATTGGTCAGCACGACGGCGGTACCGGTGGAGTTCAGCGACGCGGTGATGCCGGTCTTCGACGACTGGTCGTTGATGGCCGTCACGGCCGTGGCCAGGCCGTCGGTGGTGGTCGCCGAGGAGATGGTGAACGAGACGGCCTGGGGCGCCACGTTGTCCGATTGCAGCGTCAGGTTGTAGGCTCCCGCGGTGCCGAAGGTCAGGCTCAGCTCGGTACGGGCCGTGGCCACGACACCGGTCACCGATGCCGCCAGGTTGATCTTGTCGGTATTGGCCTTGGCCGTGCTGTTGACGTCCACCGCGATCGTGGCGCTGCCCAGCGTGCCGTTGACGATCATGGATCCGGCCACGGTCGAGTTCAGGCCGGGTGCGGCCAGTGCCGCTGCGCCACCCGCGGCCTGCAACTGGTTGTTGCCGTACACGTTGGTGCGCATGTTGGCCGTGGTCGCGGTGATGGTCTGGTTGGCATTGGCGCCGACCTGGAACTGCTGCGTGCCGAAGGTGCCGTCGAGCAGGCGCTGCCCGTTGAATTCGGTCGTCTGCGCGATGCGGTCGAGTTCGGTGACCAGCTGGGTCACCTCCTGCTGCAGCGCCTGGCGGTCGCTGGCACTGTTCGTCGCATTGG
>JBFIDI010000650.1:0-2930 GCA_041581405.1 Burkholderiaceae bacterium | reverse complement strand
GGCGGCACCTTCGACATCTCCATCCTGCGCCTGACCCAGGGTGTGTTCGAGGTGATCGCGACCGGCGGCGATTCGGCCCTGGGCGGCGACGACTACGATCGCGCGCTGGCCGCCATGGTGCAGCAGCAGCACGGCGAACTGGACATCACGTCCGCGGCCGACAAGACGGCCATGGCCCGCGCCGCTCGCGCCTGCAAGGAACAGTTGACGGCCGACGAGCGCGCGTGGTTCGAAGCCGAGCTGCAGGCCGGCGTGGTTCGCGTCGAAGTGAGCCGCGAGCAGTTCGCGCAGGCGACCCGGCACCTGACCGAGCGCACGATTGCGTCCGCCCGCAAGGTGCTGCGCGATGCGCGCCTGTCGACAGCCGATGTCAAGGGCGTCGTCATGGTCGGCGGCTCGACCCGCATGCCGCAGGTGCAGGCCGCCGTGGCCGCGCTCTTCGGGCACGAACCGCTGAACAACCTGAACCCGGACGAAGTGGTCGCGCTGGGCGCGGCGATCCAGGCCAATCAGCTGGCCGGCAACAACCCGCAGGGCGACGACCTGCTGCTGCTCGACGTGATCCCGTTGTCGCTGGGTCTCGAGACCATGGGGGGCCTGGTCGAGCGCATCGTGCCGCGCAACCAGACCATCCCGACCGCGATGGCGCAGGACTTCACCACCTTCAAGGACGGCCAGACGGCGCTGGCACTGCACGTGGTGCAGGGCGAACGCGACATGGTCGCCGACTGCCGCAGCCTGGCGCGTTTCGAGCTGCGCGGCATACCGCCGATGACCGCGGGTGCGGCCCGCATCCGCGTGACCTTCACCGTCGACGCCGACGGCCTGCTGCATGTCGCCGCGCGCGAGATGACCAGTGGCGTCGAGGCCAGCATCGAGGTCAAGCCCAGTTACGGGCTGGACGACAGTGCCATCGCCCAGATGCTCCAGGAGAGTTTTTCCACCGCGCAGTCCGACATGCGCGCGCGTGCCATTGCCGAGGCGCGGCTCGATGCCGAACGCATGCTGCTGGCGACCCAGTCCGCGCTGGACGCCGACGGCGACCTGCTCGAGACGGCCGAACGCGCCGACATCGATGCCCTGGTCGAGGCCTTGAAGGCCGTGCGCGAGGCGGATGATCCGGCCGTCGTGGAGGCCGCGACCAAGGCCCTGGCCAACGGCACCGAAGCCTTCGCGGCCCGGCGCATGAACCGCGGCATCCAGCAAGCCCTGTCGGGCAAGAACATCGCGGCCGTCTGAGCGGCCGCCAGCAAGAGCCAACCATGCCCACCATCAAGATCCTGCCCCACGCCGAATATTGTCCGCAGGGCGCCGAGGTGTCCGCACCGGCCGGTACCTCCATCTGCGAGGCGCTGCTGGAGAACGACATCAACATCGAGCATGCCTGCGACCTCAGCTGCGCCTGCACCACCTGCCACGTGGTGGTGCGCGAGGGATTCGAATCGCTGGGTGAACTCGACGAGAGCGAGGAAGACCTGCTGGACCGGGCCTGGGGGCTGGAGCCGAACTCGCGCCTGAGTTGCCAGGCCATCCTCGCGCAGACCGACGTCGTGGTGGAGATTCCGCGGTATTCGATCAACCACGCCAAGGAAAACCACTGACGGGAGCACCGCCATGCGACAAATCTTTCTGGACACCGAGACCACCGGCCTGTCGCCCGACAACGGCGATCGCATCATCGAGATCGGCTGCGTCGAACTGCTGCACCGCAAGCTCACCGGCAACAACCTGCATTTCTACCTGAATCCGGGACGCGACAGCCATGAGGATGCCTTGCGCGTGCACGGCATCAGCAACGAGTTCCTGCGCGACAAGCCGCCGTTCTCGGCCATCGTCGATGAACTGCTGGCCTACCTGGCCGGCGCCGAGGTCGTCATCCACAACGCGCCGTTCGACGTGGCCTTCCTCAACAAGGAACTCGAACTGCTCGGCCGCGGGCCGTTTCCGCCCTGTGTCGGCAGCATCACCGACAGCCTGGCGATGGCCAAGGAACTGTTCCCCGGCAAGCGCAACTCGCTGGACATGTTGTGCGACCGGCTGGAGGTCGACAACTCCGGCCGCACCTTGCACGGCGCCTTGCTCGATGCGGAGTTGCTGGCCGACGTCTACATCAACATGACGCGGGGGCAGGAAGCCCTGCTGATCGAAACCGACGACACCCAGAACGACACCGGCACCACCGTGGTCGTGGATCTGTCGCATTTCGACCTGCCGGTGTTGCTGGCCAGCGACGCCGAGCAGGCCGCGCACGACCAGGTCCTCAAGGACCTCGACAAGGCCAGCGGCGGAAAAACCGTCTGGCTTCAGGCCGCGCGGGAAAAGCCGCAGGATGCTGTGGCATAATTCGCGGCTGTTCCGGAAACGGCAACAGGGCGGTTAGCTCAGGGGTAGAGCACAGCATTCACACTGCTGGGGTCGGAGGTTCGAAGCCTCCACCGCCCACCAGAATCTGCACAGAACGAAGGACTTGCGCGCAATCGCAAGTCCTTTTTTGTTGGCGCCTTGGCCGGGACGCCGGCGAACGGCAGGTGATCATGTGCCGCCGCGCAGACGGCGTGTGGTGACCACGGCCAGGCCCACGGCCAGCATCAGCGCAATCGACGGTTCCGGCACGGCGGCGGCGTGGACGGTGCCCGATTGCGTCCGCATCACCGCGCCCGCGTGTGATTGCAGGGTTGTCCGTGCAAACTCGTTGTACCGCACGAGCAGGATGGACAAGGTCCGCGCGCGCCGGGATCGGGGCAGCAGCCATTGCGGGCCGGCCCATGCCAGGCACCAACCGCGTCTACGTCAAGGCCGCGTCGCTGCAAAAGAGGCCTGCGCCGGGGAGTTCGGAGCCGGCGGCCACGCCGGCAACTCGCCGGTCCGTCGCCGGATGGGGGTCACCGGGCGAGCACGATGGCTGCCGCCACCAGGCAACTCAGGCTGGC
>JBFIDI010000649.1:0-2931 GCA_041581405.1 Burkholderiaceae bacterium | reverse complement strand
CCGTCATCATGGGCGCCAAGACCTCGGCGCAGCTCAGCGACAACCTGGGTTCGGTCAAGGTGCAACTCGACGCGGACGATCTGCAGGCACTGGACGCGGTCAGCGCCCTGCCGCGGGAATACCCGGGCTGGATGCTCGAGCGCCAGGGCGATCCGCGCCGCGTACCGCCCAGCCGGGACTGACCCTGGCGGCGCAACGGCGCCGCACCACCGCTCGCGGCATCGGCCGAGCCCGGCGCGGCATGTTCTCCGACACGGGCACGGCGACAGACGGCGCCTGCCGGTGTAGTCTCTGTCATGGTTTCCCACAGCACGCCCGACCCCGTCGTACCACCGTCCGTGCCTGACGACGGCGCGGCGCGTGGTGCGCCGCAAATCCCGGTCGACGTGCGCAGCGCCTCGCTGGTGGTGCTGGCCATCCTGGCCGGCATCTTCATGCTGCATTGGGCCCGCGCCATCCTGGTGCCGCTGCTGCTCGGACTGACCTTCAGCTACGCGTTGTCGCCGCTCGTGACCCGGCTCGAGCGCGTGCGCGTGCCCCGGTCGGTCGGCGCCGGCCTGGTGCTGCTGGCCCTGATGGGCGGGTTGGGCGCGACGGCGCTCAGCTTGCAGGACGACGCCACGGCCTTCGTCGAATCCCTGCCCCAGGCGGCGCAGAAGATGCGACAGGTGGCGCGCGCCCAGCGCAACCAGCCTGAAACCGCGATCGACAAGGTGCAGAAAGCCGCCACCGAACTCGAACGGGCGGCGAGCGAAACCAGCAAGGCGAGTGCCCCGGCTCCGGAGCGCGGCGTGACGCGGGTGCAGATCGAGCGGCCGCGGTTCAGTGTCCATGACTACCTGCTGGAACAGATGCCGGGCCTGCTGACCGCGCTGGCACAGGCCACCATCGTGTTGTTCCTGACCTATTTCCTGCTGGCGTCCGGCGACAGCTTCCGTCGCAAGATGGTCACGCTGGCCGGGCCGACCTTCGCCCGGCGCAAGCTCACGGTGCAGGCGCTGGACGAGATCACCGATCAGGTGCAGCGGTACCTGCGGGTGCAGGTGCTGATCAGCGTTATCGTCGGCATTGCCACCTGGCTGGCCTACTGGGCCATCGGCGTCGAACACGCCGCGGTCTGGGGCATCCTGGCGCTGCTGCTCAACTTCATACCCTACCTGGGCTCCATCGTCGTGACCGGCGCCTCCGCGCTGGCAGGCTTCGTGCAGTTCGGCAGCGTCGACATGGGCCTGCTGCTCGGCGGCACCTCGATCGCGCTGCACACGGTGTCCGGTCACCTGCTCACCCCCTGGTTGACCAGCCGCGCCAGCCGCATCAATCCGGTGGCGGTATTCGTCGGCGTACTGGTATTCGGCTGGTTGTGGGGGGTCTGGGGCCTGCTGCTGGGCACGCCGGTGCTGCTCATCGTCAAGGCCGTGTGCGACCGGGTCGACGACTTCCGGCCGCTGGGTGCGCTGCTCGAGCGCTGAGGCAACGGCATCGGCGCCTGTTGCGTTTCGTTGCGTCGCCCCGGCCGGAACGCCGCGGCACATCGCCGATAATGCCGGGCGTCTTGCGCACGACGTGGTCACCGATGCCGACGCGGGCCCGACGGGCGGACAGAGCCGCCCGGCTCGCCGACGCCCGGCCCACGTGGCAGGTACCGGCTGTGCCGCATGACCCCGAGCCCCCATCTCAACCGCATCCGATGAACCGAACCACGACCTCGCCCTTCGACATCAAGAGTGCCTCGATCCAGGGCCTGTCCCTGATCCTGCGGTCGTCCCACCTGGGGGTGATCGAGGCCGACCTGGCGGCCCGCGTGGCCAGTGCCGGCGACCTTTTCACCAACGCGCCGGTGTTGATCAACGTCGCGGCACTGACCGCCGACGGCACGGCCGACAAGCTGGAGCTGACACGCCTGATCAACCTGCTGCGCCGGCACACGATGCGGGCCGTGGGCATCGTCGGCGCCAAGGGACTGCTGCTCAAGCAGGCGCAGGCGCTCGGCCTGATGGAGGAGGAAGAAATCCAGCCCCGGCCGCGACGCAGGTCGCCGGAACCCGAGCAGGAGCCGACGACCGCCACAACCGACGCCGCGGCGGCACCGGCGGGCCCGTCCGCCGCCGTGGCCACGGCCGACCTTTTCGGCGAGACCGCGGTTGCGGCGCCAGCGATGGCGGCGCCGCCAGAGCCGGCGACATCCGCCGTGCCGGCGCCCGAGGGACAGGTCGCACCGACGCGGGTCATCGACCGGCCGTTGCGATCGGGCCAGCGGGTCTATGCGCGCGGCGGTGACCTGGTGGTGCTGGGCCTGGTCAGCCACGGCGCGGAAGTGATCGCCGACGGCAATATCCACGTCTACGGGCCCTTGCGTGGCCGCGCCATTGCCGGGGCCAACGGCGACGCCGAGGCGCGCATCTTTGCCGCGGCCATGGAGCCGGAACTGATCTCGATCGCCGGCACCTACCGCACGACCGACAAGCCGCTGGCCGACGACGTGCTCGGCAAGCCGGCGCAGGTCCGGCTCGATGGCGACAAGATGTTGATCGAACCCCTGAAGAGCTGAGCGACTCCATTCAAACCCTGCGGGCCTGCCGTTGCCTCCCCGTGACAACGACAGGCTCCTACCGATAGGAACAGACAGATGACGAAGATTGTGGTGGTGACCTCCGGCAAGGGCGGCGTCGGCAAGACGACGACCAGCGCGAGTTTTGCGTCGGGCCTGGCGATGCGGGGTCACAAGACCGTCGTGATCGACTTCGACGTCGGCCTGCGCAACCTGGACCTGATCATGGGCGTCGAACGCCGCGTCGTGTACGACCTGATCAATGTCGTCCAGCAGGAGGCCAAGCTGAGCCAGGCGCTGATTCGCGACAAGCAACTCGAGAACCTGTACATCCTGGCGGCGTCCCAGACCCGCGACAAGGAAGCGCTGACCCAGGAGGGCGT
>JBFIDI010000648.1:0-2947 GCA_041581405.1 Burkholderiaceae bacterium | reverse complement strand
GAACGGCATCTCGGCCAGTTCCGGCGAATCACGGAAACCGCCGTCGGTGACGACGCCGGCGGCGCCGCGCACCATCAGCCGGGTGATCAGGATCGAGCCGGCGGAGGCGGCGCGGGCGTCCTTGCGGCTGTCGATGACCATGACCGCGCCCTCGGGACACTGGTCGACCGCCACGCGTTGCGGATGTTTCGGATCCTGGAACACCGTGATCGGGTTCAGGTCTTCGCGTGCCGGGATGTAGCGCAGCGTGTAGGCTTCGCCGACCATGGTCGCGGCCTTCGGATTGAGCGGGCGCACGTCCTGGATGAACTGGTTGCGCAGGCCGCGCTTGAACAGTGCGGTACACAGGGTTGCGGTGCTGACGGTCTTGAGTTTGTCGCGGGTCGCGGGATCGAGTGCCATGGTGTTGCTCCTTGTGCTCAGTAGATGGCCGGTTCGCCGACGGGCGCGCCGAACGAGGTTTCCAGGTAGTCGAAGTCGCAGCCCTTGTCGGCCTGCAGGATGTGCTGGCTGAACATGTGGCCGTAACCGCGTTCGAAGCGTTTCGGCGGTGCGGTCCAGGCCGCCTTGCGTTCGGCCAGTTCGGCCTCGCCGATGTCCAGGTGGATGCTGCGCGCCGGCACGTCGATGCTGATGATGTCGCCGTTACGCACCAGCGCCAGCGCGCCGCCGATGTAGGCTTCGGGTGACACATGCAGCACGCAGGCGCCGTAGCTGGTGCCGCTCATGCGTGCGTCCGAGATGCGCAACATGTCGCGCACGCCCTGTTTCACCAGCTTGGTCGGGATCGGCACCATGCCCCATTCCGGCATGCCCGGGCCGCCTTGCGGTCCGGCGTTGCGCAGGATGATGACGTGGTCTTCGGTGACCACCAGGTCCGGATCGTCGATGGCCTTCTTCAGGCTGGGATAGTCGTCGAACACCATGGCCGGCCCGCTGTGGCGCAGGAACTTCTCGCTGCAGGCGCTGGGCTTGATGACGCAGCCGTCGGGCGCGAGGTTGCCGCGGAGCACGGCCAGCGCGCCTTCCCGGTAGATCGGCTTGTCCAGCGGACGGATCACGTCGTCGTTGTGGACTTCGGCTCCCTCGAGGTTCTCGCCCACGGTCTGGCCGGTGACGGTGAGCGCATCGAGGTGCAACATGCCGCCGTCGCGCAACCGCGCCATCAGGCCACGCATGCCGCCGGCGTAGTAGAAGTCCTCCATCAGGTATTCGCTGCCGCTGGGCCGGATGTTGGCGATCACCGGCACCTTGCGACTGAACGCGTCGAAATCGTCCAGCGAGACCGCGCAGTGTTCGCCGGCGCGGCGCGACATCGCCACCAGGTGGATGATGGCGTTGGTCGAGCAACCTTCGGCCATGGCCACCGTGATCGCGTTCTCGAAACTCTTGCGCGTGAAGATGCGCGCCGGCGTCAGGTCGTCCCACACCATGTCGACGATGCGCCGGCCGCATTGTGCCGACATGCGCGGATGGTTGGCGTCCGGCGCCGGGATGCTGGACGCGCCCGGCAGCGTCATGCCCAGCGCCTCGGCGATGCCCATCATCGTGGCGGCCGTGCCCATCACCATGCAGGTGCCGTGACTGCGCGCAATGCCGCCCTCGACCTCGAGCCACTGGGTTTCGGTGATGTTGCCGGCGCGGCGCTCGTCCCAGTACTTGAACGAATCCGAACCCGATCCCAGCGTCTTGCCTTTCCAGTTGCCACGCAACATCGGGCCGGCTGGCAGGTAGATGCACGGGAAACCGGCCGAGATCGCGCCCATCATCAAGGCCGGCGTGGTCTTGTCGCAGCCGCCCATCAGCACCGCGCCGTCGACCGGATGGCTGCGCAGCAGCTCCTCGGTCTCGATCGCCAGCAGGTTGCGGTAGAGCATTGTCGTGGGCTTGACGAACTGCTCCGCCAGCGAGATCGCCGGCAGCTCCAGCGGAAACCCGCCTGCCTGCAGGATGCCGCGCTTGACGTCCTCTACACGCTGCTTGAAGTGTGCGTGGCAGTTGTTGATGTCGCTCCAGGTGTTGATGATCGCGATGATCGGCTTGCCTTGCCAGTCGGCGCGTTCGTAGCCCATCTGCATCGCGCGCGAGCGGTGGCCGAAGGAGCGGAAATCGTCGGGGGCGAACCAGCGCGCACTGCGCAGCTGCTCATAGGTCTTGCGGGTCATGTGGGTCCTCGGGTTTTCGGTATCGGTTGGTCGGGCCAATATCGGCTCACGCTGTTCGCTGCGGCAGAGGCTGTGAAGCGGCGTGCGGCAAGCATAGCGCCTGCGCCGGAGCCTGCCAGCCGCGGGCGTCAGCGCCGGGTGGGGTGCCGGCGCGGCCCGGGAATCAGTCCAGTCCGAGCTTGTTGTCGATGATGATGCGTGCGTAACGCTTGCGATCGTTGGCGATCAGCTGCACGAAGTCGGCACTCGATCCGCTGGTGGCCACAGCACCCTGGGCCAGCAGTTGCTCCTTCACCTCGGGTTGCGCCACCGCCTGCTGGATGCTCTTGGCGATCTTCTCGACGATGTCCTGCGGCGTCCCGGCGGGTGCCAGCAGTCCGAGCCAGGAGCCAGACTCGGCGCCCTTGACGCCGGCTTCCTCCAGCGTGGGCACGTCGGGCAAGGCCGATACGCGCGACTTGCTGGAAATTGCCAGCGCCTTGAGCTTGCCGGCCTTGATGTGGCCCGACATCTCGAGCACCGACGAAAAGATCATGTGCACGTTGCCCGCCATCAGGTCGGTCATCGCCGCGCCGCCGCCTTTATAGGGCACATGCAGGATCTGCGTGCCGGTAGCAATCTTGAAGGTCTCGGCCGACAGGTGCGGCGAGCCGCCATTGCCGGAGCTGGCATAGGTGTACTTGTCCGGGTTGGCCTTGGCCAGCGCGACCAGTTCCTTGACATTGTTGGCCGGCAGGCTCGGAGTCACGGCCAGCACGAAGGGCAGTTCGGCGAATTGCGCG
>JBFIDI010000647.1:0-2948 GCA_041581405.1 Burkholderiaceae bacterium | reverse complement strand
CCAGCGCCTTGGCCGAGACGACGAGCAGCGGCACGATGACCAGGATGATGGTCGTCGCATCCAGGATGCAGCCCAGCAACAGCAGCAGCACGTTGACGCCGAGCATGAAGGCCATCGGCGTGATGTCCATGCCCACCATCTGTGCGGCCAGCAGGTTGGGAATGTTCTCGGACGCGACGATGTAGTTCAGGATCAATGCGCCGCCGATCACCAGACCCACCGAGGCCGACGACTTGACGCTGTCGAGCATGATGGCGCGCAGCGACTTCACCGACAACGAGCGGTAGAAAAACGCCGCCAGCACCAGCGCGTAGGCCGCCGCCACCGCGGCCGCCTCGGTCGGCGTCGTCGCGCCACCGTAGATGCCGTACAGCAGGATCACCGGCATCAGCAGCGCCGGGAAGGCGCGCATCGTCAGGCCGGGAAGCTGGTGGATGGGAACCACCTCGTCGGCGGCGAATCCGCGTTTGTGCGAGATATAGGCGTTCATCGCCATCAGCACCACGCCCATCAGCAGTCCGGGCACGATGCCGCCCAGGAACAGGTAACCGATCGAGGTGTCCGACACCAGCGCATACAGCACCATCGGGATCGACGGCGGAATGATGGGCCCGATCGTGGCCGACGCCGCCGTGATGGCCGCCGCATAACCACGGGGATACCGGTTGCCCTTGGTCATCATCTCGATGATGACCTTGCCGATGCCGGCCGCGTCCGCCACCGCCGAGCCCGACATGCCGGAGAAGATCAGGCTCGAGACGATGTTGACATGGCCCAGGCCGCCCTTGAAGCGCCCCACGACGCCGACGCAGAAACGCAGCAGGCGTTCGCTGATGGCGCCGGCGTTCATGATGTTGGCCGCGACGATGAACAGCGGCACCGCGAGCAACACGAAGCTGTCGTACAGGCCGTAGCTGACCTGCTCGGCGGCGATGCCCAGGTCCTGGCCCTTGATCGCCAGGTAGACGATGGCCCCGATGATGATGGAGTGTGCGATCGGCGTGCCGATGGCGGCCAGGCCGAACAGCACGACCAGGCACAGGGTGAAGGCGAGCGTCATTTCCCGGACGCCGCTTCCAGCTGCGGTTCTTCGAGTTCGTTACGGAAGATCCTGCGCAGGCGCAAGCTGTAGATCACGATCGTGCCGACCATGAACAACAGGAACAGGCTGAACACGTAAGCCAGCGGAATACGCAGCGTGGCGCTTTTCTTGATGGTCAGGAAACTGACCCAGTCCCAGGTGGCCGGCAAGGACACCAGCATCGCGACGATGATGGCCAGAGCCGAGATGGCGCCGAACACCCGGCGCAGCCCGGGCCGGACATGGTTGTAGAGCATGTCGAAGGCGATGTGGTCCTTGTTGCGCAGGCACAGCGCCGAACCCCAGAACACGGTCCACAGCCACATCGTGAGGCTCAGCTCCAATGTCCACGGCAGCGGATAGTTGACGACGTAACGTGCGGTGATCTGCAGCACGAAGGCCACGAACATGGCGGTGAGCAAGCCCACCGCCACGTCGTCGGCCCGCGCCTGCCACCAGTCCAACCTGGATCGCATGGCTCGGCCTCGGGTTCAAATACGGGATCGGCTCGGTCGCGTGCACGTGCCTCTCGGCCTCGCGCACGCCCCCGATGGCTGTCAGAGTGCGTTGATCTTCTCGACCAGGCCCTTGGGCCAGGACTTGGACAGGTCCGACTCCAGGTAGGCCTTCTGCACGCGGGCACGGAACGCGTCGACGTTGGGCGTGTAGACCTGCAGGCCCTTGTCCTTGAAGAACTGCACCAGTTCGTCCTCGAGCTTGAGCTGCTTCTGGCGGCCCGACTCGGCGGCGTCGTCGGCGGCCTTCTGCAGCTTCGCCTGGTTGGCCGGCGAGAGCTTGTCGAACACCTTCTTGCTGATGGTGAGGTAGTTCAGGTCGACCAGGTGGCTGGTCAGCACGATCTGCTTGGTGACCTCGAAGAACTTGGCGTCGCGGTTGGTCGGCAGCGGGTTGTCCTGACCGTCGATGGCACCGGTCTGCAGGCCGGTATAGACCTCGGTGAAGGCCATCGGCGTGGGATTGGCTCCCAGCGCGCGGCCCAGGAACATCCAGGCTTCGGAACCGGGCATGCGCAGCTTGATGCCGGCCAGGTCTTCGGGCGTGTTGATCTTCTTGTCGGTGCGCAGGTTGAGCTGGCGCCGGCCCAGGTACATCACGGTCAGCAGCTTGACGCCGAGCTTGTCCTCGACCATCTTCTTGAACGGCTTGAACAGGTCGGATTCGAACACCCGCTTCTGGTGGGCCGCGTCCTTGTGCAGGTAACCCGCCGAGAAGATCGAGAACTCGGGAAAGAACTCGGCCAGTTCCTGCGCCGACGCGATCGACATGTCCAGGTTGCCGCGCGAGATCGCCTCGAGCTCGGTGCCCTGCTTGAACAGCGCCGCGTTCCAGTGCGGCTCGAAGGTCACGAAGTCGGCCACGGCCGGCGCGAACACCGAGGTCAGCGCCACGGCCCGCTGGTCCGTCGCCGAAGACGGCGAGGACAGGCGCAACTTGAGCTTTTCCTGGGCGAACGACGATCCGGCAAAGGCCGTCAGCGAGGCGGCCGCGGCGGCAGCCATGACGCTGCGGCGGCTGAGAGTGGTTTCCATGGTGCTTGTCTCCTGGGTTGATCGATACGCGCCTGCATGGCCCGTTCGAGACTGACATGTTAGCATGCAACTGGCGCTCGACACAGAATGTACCAGACGGTTCATTATGGAAGGCAGCCATGTAGAATGTCAACGTCCGACGTCTCCTCCATAAAGGAAAATCGCTGGACACTGAAAATGAACCGAACAGTACAAACAGCGATGCGCAAGCCGATCAGCGCCGTGGATGCGGGCAAGACGCGCGGCCGGGCCGCCGCCGAACCGCGCACCAACGACCCCGAACGCACGAAGGCGGAGATCCTGCGCGCCGCCATCGT